>DESD01000004.1 GCA_002361935.1 Ruminococcaceae bacterium UBA3323
AAACAGCTCTGCAACCTCAAACTATAGCAATGTTGTTAACGCAAAAAGAAAGTAATATCAACAATCTTAGGGGCGGAATTTATTTCCGCCCTTTTCCATTTTTGCATGGATTCATATGGAATTGCAGGTTGCACATTGTATAGGTTATGTATTATCTGATTTTAGGAGAATATTCGCCATAGCAAAAAACGACCTCCCTTGTCAAAGGGAGGTTCTTTACATATTTAATACTTTTTACAATTTGATTTTCTTTTTATGATTATATATCCCGCCAGGGCAGCAAGTGAAGCTGCTGAAATCAAAGCACCTGCTGCGATGCCGTTTGGTCTGTATTTATATTCAACGGTGTGATCACCTGCCTTAATCATAACGCCAAGCTGACTGTTTCCGATTTCAAAGGTTTCCTGCTTATCTCCGTCAATATAAACGCTCCAGCCTGTATCATAAGGAATAGAGGAGTAGAGTATGCCATTATCATTTGCATGAATATTGCCTGAAATTTTGGTGCCCGAATAGTCTGTTATATTAAGAGAACTGTCTAAAAGTCTTTTGTAACCCTCATTGAGTACATTTTTGTTCAGACTGTAAGCATAAATTTCAAGGCTTGCACTGTCGCTTTCCATTGCAGTGCTGTCTATCGTAACAGTAGCAATTTCTCCTGCATTGTAGTATCCCAAATCAAGAATATACGGCGTTTCAATGTTCTGAGAAATATATTCATCGTTGTGTGTGCAGCTTATATTTGTAATATCTGATGACGAAAGATAGATATACATATTACCGTTTTGCGTTGCCCTTAAATTGATATTAACATTGCCCGAACTATCGTTCAGTTTATTTAATTGGTAAACACCGTTTTCCGTGATATCATCTCCGTACATTCCGCTGTATTCCGTTGAAGCAAACTGAACCTGCGTGAATACATCGGAAAAACCGGTAGCAAGCGTAAAGAAATCTTCCTGAATTCTGAATGGATTTCCTTCTGTAGTGTCCCAGACATCAACTGCAGAGTTAACACAGTAAGAAATGGGAAGAAAATAATCATTCTGATATATCGTTGAGGCAGTATCCTCTGTTTCACTTACCCTTGTGTATAGGTCTGTGCTTGGCTTAACATCCTCTCCGTTATAGATAAGATATTTAACGGAATACATTAAATTGTAAATCGGAGTCTGGGTGTTATACGTATAGCTGTTGATTCTGTTGCCGTACATACCAAGGCTGTATTGAAGTCTTGAATAATTTTCATATGCCATAGAGGAAAAATTGCTCATTCCTCTGTATCCGTATAAGCAGGGATCCATTCTTGTATTCAGATGGCAGAGCTCTGTTCTGTAAAAGCCCTTATCGTTGTTTTCAATATATTTAACTGAATTTACATAGGTGTTGTAATTTTCATTGTAGTTTGAAAGCTCCTGATTAAAATTGAATGCATTTGTATCTGCAATGATCACCTCACAGAAAACAGCTGCGATGACAAGTGCGCTGATTACAACCCGATTAAGCTTTTTGCTTTTTATAATAAAGAGAACGGCAGTCCATACAATGACAAATGCAATGGTTGCATAGATTGTAAAATCACTCATTTTATTTGTGCCCATTTCCTGAGAAACAGCAATAAATGCAATCCATGCAAATGAAACAAAGCCGATTTCTCTGATTCCGATTGCCTTTAGATTTGATAACGCTTTAAATGCAACAACAAGCAGTATAAAGGAATACATAAATGAGAAACGGTAAGGCAGATCGTTCGGAAAATGAAAGGCGTGCCATACAAAATTAAGATAATTGGTATTAAAGGAAGCAAAGAAAAGAATCAAGAGTGTAATATAAGCAAACTTTTCTCTTAATTTGATGTTTTTGTTTACAACAAACAACGGAACAAGGATAAGTGTTAATACACCGCAGTAAACATTGGGAAGCACATCGTTTCCGCTTGAACGGATTGTAGTTTCAAGTGCCGCAAAATGACTTTGCAGAAAATCAAGTACAGTAAAATATGATTTTATTTCAGTCGGAAAATCGTCAGAGGTTGCGCTGCAGCCGGATAATATTCTGTAAACAGGAATAAGGAAAAATGCACAGACTGCTCCGACAAATATGGAGGAAACAGCAAATTTTATCCCGCGGTTTATAAATTTGTTATTGTAAAGCTTTTTAAATGAAAACTTTTTAGATGAAACAAAGCTGCTGTCAACCTTTCCCGATTTGTAGGAAATAATGAAATATGCAAGAAAATAAAGCACAGAGAAAATGCAGGCCATATATCCGATATAATAGCTGGAATACATTAAATAGATTAACGAGAGGATATAAAGTGTACATTTGCCGTTATCGATTATTCTTTCAATTCCAAGCGTAATAAGCGGAAGCATGATCATTCCGTCAAGCCACATGATGTTCCAGAAATATGCCAGCATATAGGCAGAAAATGAATAAAGAACACCGAATGCAGCGCTTGCAACGGAGTGACGCTTCTGGCTTTTTTTAATATACAGCGTAAATGCTCCGGCAGAAAGCATACATTTGATTGCAACAACAGCTGAAATTGCAAAGGGCATCTGATCTCTGTCAAATAAAAAGATAAGAATATTAAGCGGACTTGAAATATAGTTGAAATAATTACCCAAAAAGCTTGAACCGCCGCCTGGAATCCAACTGTACAAAAATGTTTCGTGATTGGTTATTCTGTCAAAAAATTCAACGAAGAGCGGTCCGTATTGATGATACAAATCCATTCTTAAAACCGTTGTATCGCCGAAAGGAAAAACCTTGTAAACAAGGAACATAAAGCACATTCCCACGAAGGAAACAAGCATGGAAAGCACAATAAATCTATTGTTGAAAAGCTTGGTGTAAACTCTTCCGCCGCTCATATTCTCTGCAGATTTACTGCATCTGAATATAAGTATTCTTGAAATCGGATAATTTATAATAAAGAAGAAAACAAACAGTATAAGCCATGCAGTATAGTCATAAAAACCGAGTTTTGAGCATAATACGGAAACAACAGCCTTGCTTATTCCGAAATGCATTGCCGCACTCAATACTGCAAAAATTGCCTGCACCGGCAAAGACGAGGTTGAATTCTTTTTGTAAACAAAATATTTTTCTAAAATGAATAAAACTGCTTCTGCAGCAATAAAGCCGATTATACAGGCAACAGAAGCTCCAACATGGAAAAAAGTTTTAAAAAGCTGCTTTACAGCTAAAAGAATAAAGAAAGAAAAAACAAACGAAAGAGCATAGTTAACAGTTTCTCCGTTTATAAATGAATTAGAATATTTTTTTGCTTTGTTTAATGTAATATCCATATGAATGCACACAGCCTTTCCGGCTACAAACAGATATTAAAAATCACGAATTTCCTTGCGTAGCCGAACAAGGTGTGATGTAAATTCAGTCATCTCAAAATATGTCACAGGCAAATTTTGAAGGCGATACTATCGGAATCGTATGATTTTTCATACGATTTTACCCATATATAATCTTATAAAATAATAACATATTATTGCTGAATCTTCAATGAAATTATTTGCTTCAATTTTGTTGTAATATTTAAGGACAAGAATTCATATATCTTATTGAGGTGAATGAAGTGGGAATAAAAAGTATCCTGCCGTCTTTATCGGATGGTATTTTAAATTCTTTTTCTTATTTGCCGAACGAGATATTAAAGCAGATAAATGAAATCAGAGTAAGAAAAAATTTGCCTTTAGTATTAGTGTTCGGTAAAAATTGCCTTTTTATAACAAGCAAGGGTAAACTTCTTAATCATTATTCGGATCAGTGCTATGTTGTTGATGATGAGGAGTTTGATTTGATTTTCAGAAAACTGAGTAATTATTCGGTTCATTCTGTTATTGATAATCTGACAAAAGGGTTTATCACTGCGGACGGCGGAAATCGGATAGGTGTGTCGTCAACGGCTGTTATCAAAGACAAAGAAGTTACGGCTGTAAAGGAAATCAATTCTCTAAATATAAGAATAGCAAGCGAAATCAAGGATTGTTCAAGGCAGATTCTTAATCTTCTTTACATAAACAGCTTTCCGAGTATTATTGTTGCCTCTGCTCCCTCGGGAGGAAAAACAACCTTTCTCAGGGATCTTGCAAGGCTTCTTTCAGGCGGTTTTAACAGCCGGTACAGAAAAGTGGCCGTAATTGATGAAAGAAACGAAATAGCTTATAAAGGAATTAACGGAATTCATGCCGACGTAGGAATTAATACAGATGTGTTAACGGGTTATCCGAAAAGTGAAGGTATTGAAATGGCTATACGAACCTTATCCCCCGAAATGATTATCTGTGATGAGATTTCCAAATCGTCAGAAGTTGAAGCAATGGCAGACGGCTTTCTTTCAGGTGTTCGTTTTGCTGTATCGGTTCATGCATCAAGCAAAGAGGAAATTATAAATAAAAGAATTATAAGAGAGCTTATTGCAAGAAATGAATTTGATTATATAGTGCTGCTTAACGATTATACAAATGATTTTGAAATTATGGAAGTAAGTGAAATAAGAAGTGAAATATTTAGGAATTATTCTTCTGAATTTATCATGGATTGCAGCAGGCTTTAGCAATACATATAAACTGAAAAGAAAATGCAGCATATCAAGTGAATTGATTGAAATGTGCAATCTTATGGCAATAGAACTTGAATTCTCCGTGAACGAAACAGGAAAAATCATAAAAAGACTTTGCAATGAGCCTACACTTTCTCATCTGGATTTCCTGCATAATTTGTGTTTTGAAAATATAGATATTAAAACAGAACTTGATAAAGAGGATAATGAAAAAATAAATTTTCTTTTTAAAAACATTGGTAAAACAGATTCAGCTTCCATGCTCAGTCTTATTGAAGCATTCAAGCAGAATATGCAGATAAGCCGAAAAAAGTATGAGGATTATTATAAAAGCCACAGCAGATTGTACATTGCTTTCGGAATATTCGGCTCTCTTGCAGTTACTCTTGTTTTAATATAGGAGGAAAAATGGAAGTTAATTTGATATTTAAAATTGCGGCTATCGGAATAATTGTTTCTGTTCTTAATACGGTTCTTGTACGAAGCGGCAGAGAGGATCAGGCAATGCTTACCACGCTTGCGGGTGTGGTTGTGGTTTTAATGATGCTGATTCCCGAAATCAGTGAGCTTTTTTCAACGGTTAAGTCGCTGTTTGATTTATGAGTGTATTAATAGGGATTTCTCTTTCTGCACTTATTCTTGCAGTGCTTATAAGAGATTATAATAAAACGGCCTCCATCGTTATTGTTATTGCAGCTTCTGCAATGATTTTTCTTAGAATTGCTTCCGATGTTTCAACCATATTTGAATCACTGACTCATATTTCATCCGGTGTTGAAACTGCTGCAAGCTATATAAAATTAATGATGAAAGTGCTTGGAATTGTGCTGATAACTCAATTTACGGCTGATTTATGCCGTGACTGCGGTGAAAATTCACTTGCAAGCCAAACCGAAACAGCAGCAAAAATAATTGTTATTTCAATGATTTTACCGTTGTTTGAAACGGTTATAAAAATTGTGGCAGGATTTTTAGAATGAAAAGATTTTTATATGTATTTGCGGTATTAGCAGCTTTACTTATTATTCCTCAAACAGCTTATGCCGAAGAAACGGATGATTATCAGGAATATCTGAAGCAGTATGATTTTTCGTTTATGGAGGAACTGGACAGCGACACCTATAATCTGCTGGATGAGCTTGGATTAACGGACTTTGATTACAACAAACTTGTAAATTTTTCAATATCTGATTTTATGAAATCAATAAAGGATATTTTTAAAGGTGCGGCACAAACACCAATTGAAGCTTGTATCATTATATTTGTATTTGTTCTTATTTCTTCTTTTTTCCAGAATCTTAAATCTACGATGATTAATGATGAAATGAGCTCGGTGTTTTCAACGGTCAGTGCTCTTGTTATAGCGGTTGTGCTTGCCGTAAAAATGAAAACAACAATAAGTCTTGCCTGTACATCTATTTCGGTGTGTGCGGATTTTGTTTTTGCCTTTATTCCCGTTTTTTGTATTATTGTTGCGGCATCGGGCAATACTGTTGCGGCTTTTTCAACAAATACAATGCTGCTTTCACTGGCACAGACTTTAAATTATGTTTCAAAGAATATTTTTGTTCCGCTAACAAACTGCTTTCTTGCAATCGGTATCTGCTCCGGACTCAGAAGCGAACTGAATTTAAGCTCAATGCTTGCCTTCCTGAAAAAATATATTACAATGGCTATTTCCATGGCAGCAGCAGGCTTTGTTTCTGTTTTATCTATCAAGACGGCTGTTGCGTCAAGAGCGGATGCAATAGGGTTGCGTTCAATCAGATTTGCCATTAATTCCGTTGTGCCTGTTATCGGCAGTGCAATCAGTGAAGGTCTTTTATCCATTCAGTCTTATTCCTCTTTGATTCGCTCCAGTGTTGGTGTTGTTGGAATTGTTGCGGTTGCTTTGGTGTTTATGCCTGCAATAATTGAAGTTGTGTTTTGGCGATTTTTTCTTTCACTTTCCGGTCTTGTATCCGATGTGTTTGGGGATAAATCCGTTTCTCTGGTTATAAAGGCATTTGCAGATGCTATGCTTGTTATGAATGTCATTTTAATTTTATCAATGGTAACCACAATTATTTCAATAGGCATATTAATTGCCGCAAAGGGAAGTACATAAATGGATTATATTAAAAGCTGGACCTTTTGCATATGTATAACTTTAGTTGTTTCCGTAGTATTTTCAATACTGAGTCCAAAAGGAACGATGGGCAGATTTTATAAGGTTATCATATCGGTTTTTATCTTTATTTCTTTTTTATATCCGCTGACGGATTTCAGCTTTGATGATTTCAAAATTGATTTTAATTTTAATACGGAATATGAGAATCTTGTTGAAAACTCGGCTAAACAGGAAATTGAATATTCCGTCGGAAAAGTTTTAACGGATAATGAAATATACAATTCTTCAATCAGTGCAGAGGTTGAGCAAAACGGGGATGAGATTTTGATTAACAGAATTCTGGTTTCCGTAACCGATGATTACAATGTTGAAGATGTAAAAGCACTGCTTTTGGAAAATTTAGGTGTAGTTGCGGAAGTGAAGCGAATAGGTGAATAGTTTAAAAGAAAGGTTCAAGGGTGCTTTTGAACAGAAGAATTCCAAAACAAAAATTCTTGTTATTGCAGGGATTATCGGTATTTTGCTTATACTGCTGTCGGAAATAAGCCTGCCGTCATCCAAAAAGGAAACAGAGATTACAAAAACGGATTACACGGCTTACGTAAATGAGCTTGATGATAAGCTGAACAGTCTTATTTCAAGTATAGACGGGGTTGGAAAATGCAAAGTTATGATAACATTAAAAAGCACTTCGGAAAACGTTTATGCAAAAAATATACAGAATTCACAAAGCGAAAGTTCTGCTTCGCAAAACAGTGAATATGTTATATATGACGGGAAAGATGGCGACAGACCGATTTTAATTCAAGAAAATTTTCCCGAAATAGAGGGTATTGCCATAGTTTGCAGCGGCGGAGATAATACTGCTGTAAGGGAAAGAGTAATTCAATGTGTATCTTCACTTTTTAATATTTCCTCCAACCGTATTTCCGTATCAAAGCTGAGCGAGAGGAAATGACAGTATCAAAGCCTGTTTCGTATTATTGCCTCTTAAGCGATAATACGTAAAAATAGAGATAAAATACATTTATCTGCCCATTGATGAATGTGTTTTTAATAAAACTATCAATATGGGCGGAAAGGCATGGTTTATATGGATGAAAACAAAGAATTAAAGGCTGCTAAAAAAGCAAAGGTTAAGGGTATACTGACCGAGGATGAAATCAAAAAGAAAAAAGACAAGAAAACAAGAACCGCACTTTCAATTTTTGTGCTTTTGCTTGCAGTAGGTCTTGGCGGAAACTGGTATTGGGAAAACAGTGATATCTCTTCAAAAATAAGCACGGTTTCGGGAAATACCAAAACATTGGGCGAAGCTACATATGTTGATGCAACAACAGAACTTGAAACAGAAGCTCCGAGCGATTACTTTTCCTCAGCAAGAATGGATCGCCAGAATGCAAGAGATGCCGCCCTGGAAAAGCTGCAGAATGTAATAAATGCAACGGATGAAAGTGAAGAAGCCCGAAAGGCTGCATCGGAAAGCGTTGTAAGACTATCTGCAAATATTGAAATTGAAAATAAAATTGAAACGCTTGTTCAGGCAAAGGGTGTTAAAAACTGCATTGCCGTTGTCAGTGAGGATGGCGAAAAGGTTGACGTTATAGTTGATGTTGAGGAATTAACAGATGATATTATTCTGCAGATTAAAGAGATTGCAACAGCGCAGCTTAAATGCTCCTTTGAAAATGTTACCATTATACAATCAAATTAATCTTGTATATTTACGCCTGCTGTGTTATAATACTTAACAGTTAAAATAATCATTGGATTATTTAGCTTGCTTAAATAAGGAGGCCAGCAGCTATGGAAATTTCAAATCATAATTCCAAGGGCGGATTAGTAATATCCGAAGAGGCTATTTCAACTATTGTTACAAATGCAGCAGGTGATGTAGATGGCGTTGTCGGTTTTTCTAACAGACCTATAGACATTGTGTCTACAATAAAAAAAGGCAGCTTAAAAGTAATGGCTCCCGTCAGAATAACGCAGGATGGGGACGATCTGGATATAAGTGTATGCATAAATATTGCAATCGGAAAGAAAATTCAGCCTGTTGCCGAAGAAATCCAAAAAGTGGTTAAGGATGCCGTTCAGAATATGACCGGAAAACTTGTTTCAAAGGTTAATGTAATCATTGCCTCTGTCGAGGAAGAAAAACCGCAAAGCTCACCAGAACCTACTGAAATTGAAGAGTGATTATTTAAAAATTCGGCTGAAAGTACAATTCTTTTCAGCCGTTTTTTCGTTGGAGGAAATATGAATCGCAGTGAAATGAGAGAGCAGGCTTTTATACTGCTTTTTGAAAAAGAATTTTTTAAGGACATGCCCCTTCAGGAAATAGAAGAGGTTTTTTCGGAAAATGTTTCCGCCTTGTCCGATTATGCAAAGGAATTATTTGAAATAACTTTTGCGCACAGCGGTGAGTTTGATGAAATTATTGAAAAGTATTCAAACGGATGGAAGCTGAACCGTATTCCGAAGGTAAATGTTTCGATATTAAGACTTGCGCTTGCGGAAATAATATATATGGACAGTGTGCCTGAAAATGTTGCGATAAATGAAGCGGTTGAGCTTGCTAAAAAATACTCGGGAAACGAGGATTATGCATTTATCAACGGTATTCTCGGTAGCTATTCAAGGAGTAAATAATGTTTCTTGGATTTGATACAAGCAATTATACTACATCTGTTGCTTTTTTTGACGGTAAAAGCATTATACAGAAAAAGAAGCTGCTTGAGGTTAAGAAGGGCGAACGCGGATTAAGGCAGAGTGATGCTGTTTTTCAGCATATGGTTAATATGCCTGTTTTGTTCAGCGAATTAGCCAATGAATGTGATTTCAATTCCATAACATCTGTTGGCGTAAGCACTCGGCCAAGAAATGTTGAGGGAAGCTATATGCCCTGTTTTTTAGCAGGGGAAAGCAATGCTGTCTGCGTTTCTGCCGCATCAAAAGTCGCAATATACAAAACATCACATCAGATAGGGCATATTTTAGCTGCTCTTTATTCTGTTGAGAGGCTTGATTTGATTAAAGAGCCGTTTATTGCATTTCATCTTTCGGGCGGTACAACTGAGGCTCTTCTTGTAACGCCGGATCACGAAGAAATCATCAGGGCAGAGCTGATTGCACAAAGCACAGATTTAAAGGCAGGACAGGCCGTTGACCGTGCAGGTGTTATGATGGGATTAAAATTTCCCAGCGGTGCTGAGCTGGATAAAATGGCGCAGAACAGCAGCAGGGAATTTAGAATAAAGCCTTCGATGGATCATCTGAACTGCTCTTTGTCCGGTGTTGAAAACAAGGCTAAAAAGATGCTTGAAAATAATGAAAGTTATGAAGATATTGCAAAATTTGTTGTAACCTACATAGCGGAAACGCTTTTGGAAATGATTGAAAGAATAACAGAGCAATACGGCAGATTGCCGATTGTTTTTGCCGGCGGAGTTTCAAGCAATTCAATTATTAAAGAAAAAATCAGAAAGAAATACAAGGCTTATTTTGCAAAGCCCGAGTTCAGTTGTGATAATGCTGCAGGTATTGCAATTTTTGCTTATTTAAAATCATTATGAATGTAATAACTGTTTCACAAGTAAATAGATATATCAAAGCTTTGCTTGATGAAAGTGTGCCGCTGCGCAATGTGTTTATATGCGGGGAAATTTCAAATTTCAAGCATTATTATTCTTCGGGGCATATGTATTTTACCTTAAAGGATGAAAACAGTCAGCTTAAAGCCGTTATGTTTTCATCCTATGCTTCAAAGCTGAAATTCAATCCCGAAAGCGGTATGAAGGTTATATGCAGCGGAAGAATTTCAGCCTATGAAAAAAACGGAGAATATCAGCTTTATGTTGATGATATGCAACCGGATGGTGTCGGTGCGCTTAACCTGGCCTTTGAGCAGCTAAAGGAAAAGCTGTTTAAGGAGGGTGTTTGTTCCGATGAAATAAAAAAGCGTATTCCGCAGTATCCGAAAAAAATCGGTGTAGCAACATCAGATATCGGTGCTGCCGTTGAGGATATAAAGAATATTACGGCAAGAAGATATCCGCTTGCAGAGCTGGTTATAGCTCCAACAATTGTGCAGGGAGCATCTGCCCCGTCCGATATTGTTGAGTCCCTCAGGCTTTTGGATGCTGTTGAAGACATAGATGTAATTATTGTCGGAAGGGGCGGCGGATCAATAGAGGACCTTTGGGCCTTTAATACGGAGGAAGTGGCAAGAGCAGTAATCGCCTGTAAAACGCCTGTTGTGTCGGCTGTCGGGCATGAAACGGATTATACGATATGTGATTTTGTTGCAGATTTAAGAGCACCAACTCCAAGTGCTGCTGCCGAGCTGGTTTGCCCTGATATTCAAGCTTTGTCAAGCACGCTTTCCATGCTTAGAAACAGCTTGGCAAGCTATATAAGCGTAATTATTGATGATAATATGCAGTATGTTTCAGAATTGTCGCATTCTCCTGTTCTTGAAAACTATGATTCTGTTCTTAGCTCTTATAAGGATACTATTGACGTTCTTGAAACAAGGCTCAGGGATTCTTTTTCCTATTCCGCTGAGCATAAAGCGTTCAGACTTTCTTCTCTTGCAGGCAGGCTTAACGCATTAAGCCCGCTTGCCGTTCTTGCAAGGGGTTATTCCGTTGCACAAAGAAATGATGAAATCATTAAATCTGTTTCGGATATCAAAGAAAAGGAAAAAATCCATATTGTTTTTCATGATGGAAGTGCGATTTGTAAAGTGGATGAGGTAGTTAAAAATGGCTAAGGAAATAACGTATGAGGAAGCTGTAAAAAGGCTTGAGGAAATAGTAACCTTACTTGAAAAAAATGAAGCAACGCTTGATGAAAGTATGAAGCTTTTTGAAGAGGGAACAAAGCTTGCGGATTTATGCAATAAAAAGCTGAATGAAGCAAAACAGAAAATAACCATTATGAATAAGGAATGAAAAATGGATAAGATTCAATTCAAAAATATTTTGGATAAAGATATTGATATTATTGAAAAGGCAATCCTTGAAAGGCTTCCTGTTTGCGAAGATAATCAGGCTGAGGTTGCCGAAGCAATGAAATACAGCCTTGCAAACGGCGGAAAGAGGTTAAGACCTGTTTTCTGCCTTGAATTTGCAGCGTGCTGCGGTTTGGAGAAAAGCAAGGCCATTGATTTCGCCTGTGCAGTTGAGTATATTCACACTTACAGCTTAATTCACGATGATTTGCCTTGTATGGATGATGATGATTTCAGAAGAGGAAAACCAAGCTGCCACAAAAAGTTCGGCGAAGCAACCGCTCTTCTTGCAGGTGATGCTCTTTTAACACACGCATTTGAATTAATTGCAAATGCCGATTTGCCGGCAGAAAAGCGAATAAAGGCCGTTTCTGTGTTATCAGCAAAAAGCGGTGTGTGCGGTATGATTGGCGGACAGGTTATTGATTTAAAATATGAAAGCGAAAGCCCTGATTTACCGCAGATTTTGTCAGTTCATAAGCTGAAAACAGGTGCGCTTATTTCTGCTGCCTGTCTTTTAGGCTGTATTGCCGCCGGAGCAAGTGCAAAGCAAACAGAAGCGGCTGAAAAATTTGCTTATAACCTCGGTATAGCCTTCCAGATTAAAGATGATATTCTTGATGTTATTGGCGACAGTGAAGAACTCGGAAAGCCAATCGGCTCTGATGCCGAAAATAATAAAACAACCTATGTTTCATTAAAGGGTGTTGAAGAAGCGCAAAGTGATGTTGAAAAATATACAGCAAAGGCACTTTCTTCACTTTCCGAATTTGATCATTCGGAATTTATTGAAATACTTGCTGCCGGGCTTATTAACCGCAGCAAGTAAAAATATACATATATTGCATTTTTATGCATAGTATGGTAGTATAGGCAATAAAGAGAAATCTAGGTTTTGATTCGGATTTCTCTTCGTTGCCTATGTTTTAAATGCAGAAAAGAGATGATTTCATGTCTGTTCTTGATAGGGTAAACTCGCCCGAAGATGTTAAAAAGTTGGATAATGCAGAGCTTGAAGAGCTTTGTTCGGATATAAGAGAATTTCTTGTGGAAACCGTTTCGGAAACCGGTGGGCATCTTGCCTCTAATCTGGGTGTTGTTGAGCTTAGTGTTGCACTTCATAAAGTGTTTAACAGCCCAACAGACCAGATTGTTTTTGATGTCGGTCATCAGTGCTATACGCATAAAATACTTACCGGAAGAAAAAATCAGTTTTCAACCCTAAGAAAAGAGGGGGGAATAAGCGGTTTTATCCGCCCTGTAGAAAGTGAACACGATATTTTTTCAAGCGGACATTCAAGCGTATCTGTTTCACAGGCAATCGGTCTTGCAAAAGCGAAGAAAATTAAGGGTGAAAAGGGCAAGGTTATTGCTGTTATAGGCGATGGAGCCTTAACGGGCGGACTTGCTTTTGAAGCCTTCAATAACGGCGCATACGGCTGTGAAAATCTTATCGTTATTCTTAATGACAATAAAATGTCCATAAGCCGTAATGTCGGCTCAATGTCTAAGCATTTAACAAATATAAGAACTTCAAAAGGCTATTTTAGTTTAAAATCCGGTGTGCGGCACGTGCTTGCTAAAATTCCGAGGCTCGGAAATGTAATGAACCGCATTTTTACATTTATAAATACAGAAATCAGAAAACGGGTGTATAATGATGCAACCTTTTTTGAGGATTTGGGCTTCAGATATTATGGTTTAATTGACGGCCACGATATAGAAAGTCTGATTTCTGTTCTGAGTGCTGCAAAAGAACATAATCATTCGGTTCTTATTCACGTAAACACAAAAAAAGGCAAGGGCTATGATCCAGCCGAAAAAAATCCTACCCAGTTTCATGGTATCGGAAAATTTGATGTTGCTACCGGAGAATGTAATTCGGGCGGAGAGAATTTTTCTGCCGCCTTTGGGGATGCAATGTGCGCACTTGCCGAAAAGGACGGCAGAATCTGTGCCGTTACGGCAGCAATGGCAGAAGGAACAGGACTTGCAGAGTTTGCAGGTAAATTCCCGAAACGTTTTTTTGATGTCGGCATTGCCGAGCAGCATGCTGTTACTTTTTCCAGCGGTCTTGCCAAAAACGGTTTGATTCCCGTTTTTGCCGTTTATTCAACCTTTCTGCAAAGATCCTATGATCAGCTTATTCACGATGTTGCCATGCAGAATCTGAAAGTAATTTTCGGAATAGACAGAGCAGGCTTTGTTGGAGAGGATGGTGAATCCCATCAGGGTATTTTTGATGTATCTTATTTGAATACAATTCCAAAGTTTACGGTTTATTCGCCAAGCAGCTATGACGAGCTTTTTTATATGCTTGGTCAGGCTGTTTATCATGATGAGGGTGCCGTTGCGGTCAGATATCCGAGAGGCAGGGAAAAGCTGATGCCTGAAGATTATCACTATGATAATTCGGATTATTCTGTTTTCGGGAATTCCGATTCCAAAAACTGCATTATTACATATGGTGTTGAATTTTCGGAATGCTATGAAGCTTTACAGGAGCTTGCTGATACTTTTATAATTAAGCTTAATAAAATCAAGCCTGTTAATCCGGATGTTTTAAAGCTTTTAGATTGTGATAAAAATGTTTTCTTTTTTGAAGAAAGTATAAAATCGGGAAGCGTAGGTGAAGCTCTTGCCGCCCTTCTTGAGGAAAACCAAATTTATGCAAGCTACCGTCATATCTGTATAAATGATGATTTTGTTAAGCAGGCTTCGGTAGAAAGTCAGCTTAAAGCCTATAATCTTGATAAAAACTCTGTTGTTTCAATAATTAAAGAGGTTTCAGATGTCTAAAAAAATAAGACTTGATGTTGCTGTGTTTGAACAGGGCTATGCTCCGAGCCGTGAAAAAGCCAAGGCAATTATTATGGCAGGGCAGGTTTATGTTAATAACCAAAAAGTGGATAAAGCGGGCACCGAAATCAAGGAAGACGATATCCTTGAGGTTCGCGGAAATACGCTTAAATATGTAAGCCGCGGCGGATTGAAGCTTGAAAAGGCTATGCAGGAATTTCCGATTGATTTAAACGGAAAAATCTGTATGGATGTGGGCGCTTCAACAGGCGGCTTTACGGATTGTATGCTTATGAACGGTGCGGTTAAGGTTTATGCAGTTGATGTCGGTTACGGTCAGCTTGCATGGAAGCTCCGCTGTGACGAACGTGTTGTTAATCTGGAGCGAACAAATTTCAGATATGTTACGGATGAACAGATTAAGGATAAAATTCAGTTTTCATCCGTTGATGTTTCCTTTATTTCATTAAAGCATATTCTGCCTAATCTTAATAGGCTTCTTTCCGATGACGGCAGGGCGGTTTGCCTGATAAAGCCTCAGTTTGAAGCAGGTAAGGAAAAGGTTGGAAAAAAGGGCGTAGTAAGAGAAAAATCCGTTCATCTTGAGGTAGTGAATCGTGTTGTTGAACTGGCAGTAGAAAACGGATTTTCGGTTAAGGGGCTTCAGTTTTCCCCGATTAAAGGCCCTGAGGGCAATATTGAATATTTAATTTATCTGTGTAAAGAGGAAAACCCGGCTGTTGATGTATCGGTTAATCCCGAGAAACTTGTTAATGAGTCACACGAGGAGCTTTTATGATTTTTTCAGTTTTTGCAAATCTGAATAACAGCGATACGGAAAAGATTGCAAGGGATATGCTGTCTGTTTTGAAGGAAACAGACTGTAAGGTGTATTTTGAAGAAAAATATGCGGATGTTATTGCCGATGTTTGCACCGATTTTTCCGGCAGCAGTGTGCTTATGGATTTGTGTGATATTGCTGTAGTAATCGGCGGTGACGGAACAACAATGAAGATTGCCAAAAATGCTGCAATTCTCGGTAAACCGACACTTGGAATTAACGGCGGAAGGCTTGGCTTTTTAAGCGGAATAGAAAGAAATGAGCTTCATCTGTTGAAAGCTGTGGCAAACGGCGAATATCAGCTTGATGAAAGAATGATGATTAAGGCAGAAATTCTTGAAAACGGTAAAATAACGAAAACCATTCATTGCCTGAATGATGCAATTTTTTCAAGAGGGGATTTTGCAAGGCTTATTGATATTCAGGTTTCAAGCGGCGGAAGAGAACTGCTTACAACCCGTGCCGACGGTGTTATTATTTCTACTCCTACCGGCTCAACTGCGTACAGTCTTGCTGCAGGAGGTCCTGTATTAAGTCCGAACTTGAATTGTTTTGAGGTTACATCCATATGTCCGCATTCTTTGATGGACAGAAGCATTGTTGTCGGAAGTGACAATACTCTGCTTGTTGAAATCTCAAGTGATGTTATGAATAATGCAATTTTAACCTGTGATGGTGAAAAGCCTGTTGATATATCAACAGATACAAAGGTTGCTGTTTCCGTTTCCGAATATAAGGCAAGGCTTGTGAAGGTTAAGCCGGATAATTTTTATGAGGTTGTAAAAAAGAAAATTATTGAGAGAAGAGCGTAAAAGCTGTTTTTTTACTATAAAGAAAGGCTTATTGTAAAATGAAAAAGAGAAGACAGGCAAAAATACTTGAAATCATAAGAAATCTTGATGTTGAAACGCAGGAGGATCTTCAGGCTCTTTTACTGGAAAATGGCTTTGAGGTTACGCAGGCAACTATTTCAAGAGATATTAAAGAATTAAGGCTTGTTAAGGAACTTTCCGAAGGCGGAAGATATGTTTATTCAACAGGTAAAAAACTCAATTCCGATTCTGTTTCCGCAAGGGCATCCGGTATTTTTATTGATTCTGTTATCAGTGTTGAAAATGCAATGAATATTGTTTGTGTTAAATGCTTTTCGGGAATGGCAGGTGCTGCCTGCGCTGCTATAGATTCAATGCAGTGGAGTGAGGTTGTAGGAACTATAGCAGGGGATGATACTATTTTTGTTCTTTGCAAAACGGAAAATGCCGCAACAGTATTTACAGCTAATTTGGAGAAATTATTAAATGTTAAAAACGCTTAGTATTGAAAATATCGCCGTAATTGAAAAGGCACAGATTGAATTTGATAACGGGCTCAATGTTTTAACGGGTGAAACGGGTGCAGGTAAATCCATAGTAGTTGATTCCATCAATGCAATTCTTGGTGAAAGAGCATCCCGTGAATTAGTGCGCCATGGCTCTGATTTTGCATTTGTTTCTGCTTTATTTGAAGATATTTCCGAAAATGTAAAAAGCAGGCTTGAGGAGCTTGGATACGCTGCTGAAGAAGATGATTCACTGCTTTTGACAAGGAAAATTACAGAGGCAGGAAAATCCGCCTGCAAAATAAACGGAGTGCCTGCAACGGTTTCCATATTAAAAGAAATCGGGCAGCTTCTTGTAAATATTCATGGTCAGCATGACAGTCAGTCGCTTTTAAATCCGGATTTACATTATCAGTTTGTTGATATGATGTCCGATAACCATGAAATCTTCTCTGACTATAAAGAAAGCTTTCACAAGCTGATTTCAGTACGGAGAAGGTTAAAAGCATTAGCTGATGATGAAGAGGATAAGGACAGAGTTCTTGAATTGCTTGAATATCAGATTAAAGAGCTTGAGGAGGCTGATATTCAGCCCAATGAAAAAACAGAGCTTCTGAAAAAGAAAAAGCTTATGGAAAGCAGTGAGGCAATGCTGCTTGCCTTGAATCATGCAAGCCTTGCATTAAGCGGAGACGATGAGTTTGACGGTGCATCAACGCTTGTTTCTTCGGCGGCAAAAGAGTTTTCCTCCGCTGTGACACTTTCAGACGGTGCTGAAAAAGTATTATCAAAGCTTAATGATATCAGCGAAGAAATGGAAGAGGTTAAGGATTTAATCAGTTCGGAAATTTCTTCATTTGAATTTGACGAGCATGAAAGAGAGCAGGTAGAGGAAAGGCTTGATTTGCTTTACAGGCTTAGTCTTAAATATGGCAATACCGAGCAGGAAATGCTTGCTTTTCTTGAAAATGCACGTGAAAAAAGAAATGCCGTATTATTTAATGATGAAGAGCTTGAAAAGCTTACCATTCAGTATGATGTGCTTCTTGATGAGGTTATGAAAAAGGCACAGAGGCTTTCAGATTACAGGAAAAAGCTTGCAAAGACCTTTGAAGAAAATGTGAAAGAACAGCTTGAATTTCTTGATATGCCTAAAATCAAATTTATTGTTCATTTTGAGAAGGGAAACCTCTCTTCAAACGGCTTTGATAAAATAGAATTTTTGATATCCACCAATCCGGGAGAGCCTGCAAAGCCTCTTGCAAAAATAGCATCAGGCGGCGAGCTTTCCAGAATTATGCTTGCAATTAAGAACGTTATCGTGCATAATGATACAATCGGTACTTTAATTTTTGATGAAATTGATACTGGCGTTTCCGGCAGAGCAAGCAGAAAAATCGGCTTGAAGCTTAAAGCGGTTTCAAAAGAAACACAGGTTATAACCGTAACGCATTCCGCGCAGATTGCTTCGGCTGCCGATAAGCATTTCCTGATTCAAAAGGATTTTGATAACAATAAAACATACACAAAGGTTTCTTCTCTTGATTTTGAGGGCAGAAAAAAAGAACTTGCCCGCATTATGGGCGGTCTTAATGTAACGGCTACACTTCTGAGGAGTGCGGAAGAAATGCTTTTGGCTGATTTGGAGTAGTTATGGGCTTTAATAAAGAACAGATGATAAAAAACGGAACTTGCTTCTAATATTTTTTTATAATATTTTAGCTTTGGAGGATTTTTTAATGGGAGTTTATGAAGATTTAAAAGAAAGAGGTCTTATCGCACAGGTAACGGATGAAGAGCAGATAAGAGAACTTGTAAATACAGGAAAGGCTGTTTTTTATATTGGTTTTGACCCAACTGCCGATTCCCTTCACGTAGGGCATTTTATGGCACTTACGCTGATGAAAAGGCTGCAGGAGGCAGGAAATAAGCCGATTGCACTTATTGGCGGCGGTACTGCCATGATTGGTGATCCAAGCGGTAAAACAGATATGCGCCAGATGATGACTAAGGAAACCATTCAGCATAATTGTGATTGCTTTAAAAAGCAGATGTCTAAATTCATTGATTTTTCCGATGATAAGGCACTTATGGTTAACAATGCAGATTGGCTTCTTGACCTCAATTATGTAGATGTGCTCCGTGAGGTCGGCGCTTGCTTTTCCGTAAACCGCATGCTTGCTGCCGAATGCTATAAGCAAAGAATGGAAAGGGGGCTTTCCTTCCTTGAATTCAACTATATGATTATGCAGAGCTACGATTTCTATTCTCTTTATCAGAAATACGGCTGTAACCTTCAGTTCGGTGGGGATGATCAATGGTCCAATATGATTGGCGGTATGGAGCTTGTAAGAAGAAAGCTTGGCGGTGATGCCAATGCCATGACAATCACCCTGCTGCTTAATTCAGACGGTAAAAAAATGGGTAAAACAGAAAAGGGTGCTGTTTGGCTTGATCCTGAAAAAACCTCCCCGTATGAGTTTTATCAGTATTGGCGTAATGTTGACGACAGTGATGTTATTAAGTGTATGAAGCTTTTAACTTTTCTGCCGCTCGAAGAAATTGCCGAATATGAAAAGCTTGAGGGTGCTGAACTGAATAAAGCTAAAGAGGTTCTTGCATATGAATTAACAAAGCTGGTTCATAATAAAGAGGAAGCGGATAAGGCAGATGCAGCTGCAAAGGCTCTTTTCGGCGGCGGCGCAGATACCTCAAATATGCCGACTACTGTTTTAACGGATGACGATTTTACCGACGGCTCGGTTTCTGTTCTTGATATGATGGTTATGGCCGGTATTATCAAATCAAAGGGTGAGGGCAGACGCCTTATAACACAGGGCGGAGTTTCCCTTAATGATGAAAAGATAACAGACCCTTATTTTACTCTGACAAAAGCAGATTTTGATAAAGAAATCATCATTAAAAAAGGCAAAAAGGTATTCCATAAATTCAGCTTGTAAAAATTTTAAATCCCTGTTGATATCTCAAGTATCAGCAGGGATTTTTTGTTGGACTTTTATATATGCTTATGTTATCATAAAAATAATGAGGGAGTTATATGAAAGAGTACATATGTAAAATTGCTGATGTTGATGAAATGGAACGCAAGTGGAATGATGAAATTAAAAAGCACAAAAGTCGGAATTGGAAAATATGGAAAGCAGAATCAATAGAGCGTGTTAAGAATGAAGATAGCATTGTTTATTACGGCATATTAAATGGCAAAATCATATGCGAAGCTACCGCTATGTTTGATAAAAGTATTGTCCAGAACGGTGATGGTTTAGTTGACGAAAAAACTGTTTATCTCTGTGCTTTTCGTACTGTTGAAAAATATCGGGGTAAAGGCTATTTTTCAAAATTATTCCGCTTTATGATTGATGATTTAAAAAGCAGAGGTTATGAAAAGTTTACCTTAGGCATTGAGCCTGAAGAAACAAATAATCTGAAAATATATCAGCATTTAGGTTTTAATGAATTTATAAAATCAGCCCGGGAAACCTATCCCGACGGAACGGTGATTGATGTTGATTATTATAGAATGGAAGAGTTCGTATTGAATAGCATATATGCGTATCATGTTGTTACTGAAAAACCGATGCATATAGGTCAGCATATCATTTTTGACGAAAATCATCACAATGGCGTCTGGAAAAGAGTGAATGAAAAGCTCGATATTGTAGGGGACATTTATAATAATCCTGAAAAGTACAAGAATACTGAATTTGAACACCATACTTCTGTGGCATTAAGAGAGCTTGCATTAGAAAAAGTAAGAGTTGATAAATATCCTAATTATCCGTCAAGAATGGCTTGTTTGTATGTTTCAAAAACTCTTGAAGAAGCAGAAAAATGGTTTGATTATTTTATAAGCTTAGGCAGACCGACTTTTCAGATTGTAAAATTAAAGGTCAATGGCAATGTGTTTTACGGTGATGCTGAAAAATGCTTTGACGGCAGATTAACAGAAAAAGAAAATCTTATCCTTGCCGAAAAGTATTGGAAGAATAAGGATTTTGATAAAAATTCAATTATTGAAATGCTTGTGGACGGTGATATTGAGGTTATAGATATAGTGGAGGTAAACCAATGATCAATATTTTGCTTGAAGGATATGACATAAACGCCCCTTATCTTTATGATGACCTGAAGCAATATATATTGCCGGCTGCTTCGGTTGCAGTAGTGGCTTTTTCTTTTCGTGACAGCGAGGTTAAAAATTCAGCAGACTGGAATTTGTTGTACAGTAAAGAAAAAGGTATTTATTATGATGGCATAGTCGGCAGTTTTACTGCCTACGGAATATCGGAAAATCATATTGCATTTGTAAACTATTTTGAGGATACAAAGGAATCTGCCGGGCAAAAAATTGAAAAAGCGGATATTCTTTATTTCACCGGCGGTCGTCCCGACAGAATGATGGATAGAATTAAAGAGTTTGATTTAGCGGATGTGTTAAGAAAACATAACGGAATCGTTATGGGATATAGTGCAGGCGCAGTTATTCAGTTATCTGAATATCATATATCACCTGATAAGGACTATAAAGAATTTCAATACTATAACGGATTGGGATATTTAGACGATTTTTATTTGGAGGTTCACTACAGAAATACGAAAGTACAAAATAAAGCGATTCATCGTGTGTTATCTGAAAGAGGTAAAACAGTTTATGCAACTGCTTTTATGTCCGGTGCTGTTATCGTAGATAACGGCAATGTTAAACTGCTTGGTAATGTAAAAACTTTTAAAAAGTAGGAGTTTCAATTATGGTGGAAATAAGATATGCAGTTATGGCAGATAAAGAATTGCTGTTAAGCAAAGACAGTCATATTAAGGAAAGTATTTGGAAAGACTCAATAAATAATAATCGTGAAATTATTATGCTTGTTGACGACAAATTCGTAGGCTGGCTCAGATGGAATTTATTCTGGGATAAAATTCCGTTTATGAATATGCTTTATCTTCTTGAGGAATATCGTGGCAAGGGTTACGGTACACGAATGGTGGAATTCTGGGAAAGTGAAATGATAAAACGCGGCTATGATAAGGTCATGACCTCATCACAGGCTAATGAATCTGCACAGCATTTTTACAGAAAGCTCGGCTATCGGGATGCAGGCGGTTTCTTTCCGTTCTGTAATGTTTTTGAGATTGTATTTACAAAGGAATTAAAATGAACAGATTAGAACAGGCAAATCGTATTTTATATGATTTGGGATTGCTGAATGAGTTAAATAAGTATGGAACACCGCATATTATTGGCAGTTATAAAATGAATTTAATGGCATGGAATGATTTGGATATTGATGTTGAAAATGAATTTATGTCATTGGATAAACTTTATCAAGTCACAAATTATATATTAAATAATTTCAATCCAACTTGGTATGAAGCTAAAGAAGAAATCAATGAACAGGGAAGTAAAGTATGGTTTCATGGTTTTGAGTTTTATTTGGATAATGAACTTTGGAATGTTGATATATGGTTTTTAGATAAAGATGATATTGAAAAGGCAGAAAAGTATTGTGATGATATATCAGTAAAAATTAGTGAAAACGAACAGCTAAGAACAGCAATTATAGATATTAAGCAGGAGTTAATTAGCAAAAATCTGTATTCATTTGATAAATATACAAGCATGGATGTTTATAATGCTGTTATCAATAAAGGTATTATAAATATAGAGGGTTTCATTAGAATACATAGTAGGAACAGGGAGTAACGTTTTGGATAATGAATTTAAAAGCATAACAAAAATCATCGGCTATACCTTTCCATCCGGTTTAAAAGAAAGTACTTTAGATTTTTTATCTTATCTGAATTCCAAAGCATTAACCTTTGAGCGACTGTTCGGATATTGGAAAAATCAGTTTTATTATTCAGTGAAATACAATAATGAAAGTGTATGTTATATTTTGCTGAACGGCACAGGAGATGAACAGCAATTTGCTCCGCTGACTGTTTGGAGTGACGATAGTGGCTCAGATTGGTATAAGAATTATCCTTTAGATAATAAATCAGAAGAAATTGCATGGAATAATATTGATTTTTGTGTTCATTGCGGTTCGTGTCCGGGAGGTACAAAAAAGATTGTATTCGGCAGAGAATTTAATAATATTTGCAGAACTACATTCAGATTTACAAACCCGAATGAAAAAGAGTTTGCATTAATAAAAGTTTTGATAAATGCCAGGATAGAAAATATAAAAGGACAATGCATTTATGATTAAATATATAACGGATAAACAGCTTAAAAAGGAAATCTGTTCTAACATATTGCGTAAGCTTCCTGAATGGTTTTCATTAGAGGAAGGCATATTGCAATATACAGAAGAATGTAAGGATTATTCTTTTTGGGTTTATGTTGAAAATGATGAATATGTTGGGTTTGCTGCCTTGAAAGAAACGAGCTCCTCTACTGTGGAAATAGCCGTAATGGGTGTTGTAAGCGAATATCAGAATAAAGGAATAGGCAGTAAGCTTTTTAAAAGCTGTTACAGCTTTGCAAAAGAAAACGGATATGAGTTTATTCAGGTTAAAACTGTTAAAAAAGGCAAGTATAAAAGTTATGATTTAACGAATTCGTTTTATATAAAGCTTGGGTTTAAAGAATTGGAATGTATTGATAATTTATGGGATAAAAATAATCCCTGCCAGATTTATGTTATGAGTATTCGATAAAGCTTGGGGAGTGGCTTCATGTATAATTCAGAATTCTGCGAGGTTAGTTACAATAACGAATATAAATTGTTTTTGTCAAATGGAAGAAGTTTTGCGACTTTGATGAGTACAGAAAGCCATTGTTATATGCACTAGAAATTATTAAAAAATATAATCGTGACTATGTTGCAGATACTCGCAACGGCTTTGAGGATGATCCTGCGGATACCGTTTGGGTTAAAGATTACTTTATTCCCAAGGCAGTTGAATATGGCTGCAGAACAATTTATTTTATAATTGATAAAAACAATTCACTTGCTGATGAATTAAAAGGACAGGAAGAAGATTCCAAAGATAAATTAGATTCAAGTATATTTATGATTTAACAGAATCAAGTGAATTATTTTTTGAAGTTAAATAGTATTACTAAATAAAGGAATTTGATGAGATGTTAACGAAACAGATGCATACTGTCTCTATTGTGGATGAGAAGATTAAAAAGTTATATGATGCGGCGAAAGCAGCTGTAAACCCAAAGAAAATAAGTGAACAGATGTGTTCAGGAGGCGTTGGTGCTGCTGTTATAACGAAAAAAGGCAATATTTATAAAGGTGTTTGTATTGACACGGATTGCTCACTTGGAATGTGTGCCGAAAGGAATGCAATTTCCACGATGATTACAAATGGTGAATTTGAAATTGAAATGGTTGCTGCCGTTGATAAAAGTGGTAAGGTTTTGCCGCCCTGCGGCGCCTGCCGGGAATTTATGCTTCAGCTCAGAAATTCATCTGATATAAAGGTTCTTGTTGATGATAAAGGTACTGTAATTATGCTGAGGGATTTGGTACCATATTCATATTCATAAATAAAATAAAGGAGTTTAATTTATGCTGAAAGCTTCACTGATTGCGAAAACAGATGCAAAGGCAAATGAAAATCAAATTTATATCGGCGATTGTTACAGAATAACTGTGCTTACCAATCGTCTTATCCGATTTGAATTTTCAAAAGAAAAGGAATTTATTGATCTGGCAAGCTATGCCGTATGGTTCAGGAAATTTGATGCTGTTGAATTTTCCGTAATTGAGCAGGGTTCATTGATTATTGTTGAAACTGAAGAAGTAAAATTTATTATCCATAAAAATAAAGGAAAGCCGCTGTTTGTTGAAATCAAAGAGAACGGCAAACGAATCAAATGCAGCAATAAAGATAATTTAAAAGGCACCTGCCGTACGCTGGATATGACATTCGGCAAAACAAAGCTTACCGACGGGCTGATTACCAAAAGCGGCGTTTACGTTCTTGACGACAGTGATTCCGTTTTGATTGACAAAAACGGCAATTTTCAGCCAAGAGAAGGCAATGGCAGGGATTTATATATATTTGCTTATGAAAAAAATTACAGAGAAACGATTAAGGCCTTTTATAAAATAAGCTCACCCGTTCCTTTGATTCCCCGCTTTGCGCTTGGCGTTTGGTGGAGCAGATATCACGCTTATACACAAAAGGAATACCTTGACCTTATGGAAAGGTTTAAATCCGAACATATCCCTCTTACCGTTGCAACGGTTGATATGGATTGGCATTGGGTTAAGGATATTGATAAAAAATTCGGAGTGAACTATGGCGGATGGACTGGATATTCCTGGAATACGGAATTGTTTCCGGACTATAAAGCGTTTTTAAAAAAGCTTCAGTCTGATCATCTTCACGTAACTTTAAATCTTCATCCTGCCGATGGTGTGCATTCGTACGAGGATATGTATGAGGATATGGCAAAGGCGGTGGGAATGGATCCTGCGTCAAAAGAAAAGGTTGATTTTTGCTGCGGCAGCGATACATTCTGGAATGCCTATTTTGATATTCTTCATAAGCCTTATGAGAAAGATGGTGTTGATTTTTGGTGGATAGACTGGCAGCAGGGCAAAAAAAGCGACGTTAAAGGGCTGGATCCGCTTAATGCACTTAATCATTATCATTATCTTGATAATGCAGAAAACGGGGATATTCCGCTTATTTTATCCCGTTACGGCGGTATAGGCTCGCATCGTTATCCTCTTGGATTTTCAGGAGATACGGCAATCAACTGGAAGGTTTTTGATTTTCAGCCGTATTTTACTGCTAATGCTGCAAATGCGGCCTATACATGGTGGAGCCATGACATCGGCGGGCATCATATGGGCTTCAGAGATGACGATTTATATATCCGCTGGCTTCAGTTCGGCGTGTTTTCTCCGATAATGCGGCTTCATTCTACGGCTACCGAACTGCTTGGCAAGGAACCGTGGAAATATCGTGCAGATGTCTATAGCAGTGCGAAGAAATGGCTGAATCTGCGCCACAGCCTGATACCATACATATTTACAATGGATTATCGGAATCATAAGGACGGAATTGCTCTTTGCGAGCCGATGTATTATTCCTATCCGAACAATGAAAACGCATATCATTTTAAAAATCAGTATATGTTCGGCTCTGAATTAATGGTGTGCCCGATAACCTCAAGGCAGAATCGAAAAACCAATTTCGGAGCGGTTAAGGCATGGCTTCCGAAAGGCAGATGGACGGATATTTTCACCGGCCAGAGCTATAACGGGGATAAGATTGTTATACTCCACAGGGATTTAAACAGTATGCCTGTTCTTGCAAAAGAGGGTGCTGTTATACCGTTTGCAAAGTCTAAAGGAAATGATGTCGGCAATCCTGAAGAGCTTGAAATCTGGATTTATTCGGGCAATAACAGTTTTGTTCTTTACGAAGATAACGGTAAAACGAATTTTGAAAAGCATCATGCAAAAACTGCTTTCAGTGTTTCCTTTGATGAAGAAAAGAAACAATTGAATTTTGTTGTTAACAGTCCTGCAGGTGATACGGATGTGATTCCCGAAAGCAGAAAGCTTCGCATTGTTTTCAAAGATTTATGCGCAGATAGACTGACCTGCCCTGATTATGAAATGATTTCTGATAACGGCAATGCTGTAATTGAAATTACCGATTTTACACGAAGCAGCAGTCTTGAAATCAAGCTGTCAAATGCTGTTGTAAAGAAAACCGAAAGCATAAAAGAGCAGTTGATTTGTATTCTTTCCCGCTGGCAGGAAAAAACATTTAGAAAAGCGATTGCTTATAAGCCGTTCGCAAATGCAGAAACACGTGAGGAAATAAGAAATGCTCTTGGTAAATCAAGGCTGCCGAAAGCCGTTGCCTCCGCTGTTGAAGAATTGCTTGAAACAATATAACAAAAGGATTTTTTTAATGATAAGTGTAAGTGAAATAAAAACAAGTGAACCGGATATTTTTAAAACAGAGCTGCACAGCATGGTTTATGATACTTTGAAAAGGCTTGAAATTCCGTTTGAACGTGTGGATACCGATGAAGCAATTACAATGGAGGATTGCGTTGAAATCGGTAAAAGACTGAACACAGCTATTGTGAAGACACTGTTTCTCTGTAACAGACAGAAAACGAGTTTTTATCTCTTTGTAACAACGGATAATAAGCCGTTTGTTACAAAGGATTTCAGCCGTGTACTCAGGATTTCCCGTGTGTCCTTTGCCTCACCCGAAATGCTTTTTGATATGCTTGGAACAAAGGTTGGCTCCGCAACTGCGTTAAGCTGTGTTTTTGATAAGGAAAACAAAGTTAAAATTATTTTGGATAAGGATGCCGTTTCAAGTAAATGGTATGGATGCAGTGACGGAACAACAACGGGGTATATGAGGCTTAAAACGGAGGATTTAATTTATAAATATCTTCCTTTTGCAGACCACGTTCCGGCAATAATTGAAATTTAATTCATACTAAGAGGCGGAAGCAAAAGCTTCCGTCTCTAAATTATATATAACTATAAATTTATTTGTAATAATATTAATATATTTATTGAAGAACTTTTCCGTATTTGTTATAATATGCAATTGGTGAAGATTATG
>DESD01000016.1:0-73016 GCA_002361935.1 Ruminococcaceae bacterium UBA3323
CTGTTCGGTATCTGCGAGTTTCGGCTTTGTATTACGCTCGCCAAATGGCAGCGAACAAAGCCAGCGGGAGACCCGCACCCCTTTAACTTTAATATAACAAGTATAAAAATTGGAGGTACAAAACTATTAGTGATAACAGAACTGAAATATTGAATTTCAGAGTAAGTAAAGAAGAAAAAAGACTAATTGAAGATAAAGCATTTATCAAATATGATACACTTGCGCCCTATCTTCGTGACTGTGCGTTGGATAAAGAAATCTTGGTTATTCCCGGATTGAGTGGAATACAAGAAGAGCTTAATGCAATAGGTAACAACTTAAATCAGCTCACTCGTGCAGTTAATATGGGACAAGCAAGTACCGTTGATTTGTCTGAAATGCGAAAGGAGGTCGCTGGTATTTGGCAATTATTAAACTCAGCTCTGCAAAAATATCTGCTCGTATAGGTATTGATTATGTCTGCAACGAGGAAAAAACTCTTGGTAAATTAATCAGTAGTAAGGATTGTATGCCTGAAAGCTGCTACGATGAATTTGAAATGGTAAGAAATAATTTCAACAAGCAAGGCGGAAGAACCTACTACCATATGATACAATCTTTCGCTCAGGATGATAACATTACACCTGAAAAGTGTCACGAGATTGGTATACAAATGGCTGAATATTGCTTTCCTGAATTCCAAGTTCTTGTTGCAACGCACATCGATAAAAAGCATATGCATAACCATTTCATAATAAATTCTGTCAGTTATAAAGACGGAAAGAAAATGGATTTGTCACCGAGTGATTTAATTGCAATTAAAAACTATTCAAACCAATTATGCAGAGAGAATGGTTTCATTACAACCGAAGCAAAGACAAAACGGAATGAAAATCCAAAATGGAAACTGAAAATTCGATATTGGGCAATCAAGATGATGCAGGAATCCTGCGATATGGAAGAATTTATTTGGATGATGAGCATGCACGGAATTGATATTAAATTTAATCCTGACTACAAATATATGACTTATACCGATAGTGAAGGTCACAGATGCAGGGATGTAAAATTATTTGATGAGAGGTTACTGAAGAAAAATCTTGAAATGTATTTTGATTTAGGCGGCTGCAATTCGATTCTTGCAGAGAACATACTTGATTATCAAACACCGACAACAGGAAACTGCACTGACGGATTAACAAGTTCAATTATAGATTTGTTATCTGACTTGCCAACAATTGAACCAAATGAAGATTACTATGACGGTGGAATTGAAGATATCGAACTTGATAAAATCATTGAAAAAATGCGTGCTCACGGATTAAAAATAACCAAGTCACAGCTTGCTTATTGCAGAAATGAATACGATAATCAAGATCAGCATCAAGGCTTTGGAATAACTATGTAGGAGGTTTAAATGAAGAAAACAAAAGCAGAATTAAAAACTATGGCTAATGAAATATCGGCACAATACGGTTGCTTTCTCAATGTAACTGAAGTTGGTAAAGTACTTGGCATAAGCAGAGAACAGCGAGAAAATTAGTTTCAAATATATCTTGTGCAGAAATTGGAAACACAAACAAATATTACATTTACGATGTACTCGAATTTGTTTACAAATAATCTCTATATTAGCTGGACTTGTACAAATCTCTGTGGTAGTGTTGTTACTGTCACAGAGCAAAATTAAATTTCAAGGAGGTTATTTATGTACGAACTATATGACAAAGATGGTAAATTTATTTGCTATCGAATGACTAAAAGAATTAAAAACGAGCAAGGTGAATATGATGTGCTCACTGCAAGGTCAAAGAAATCCGAAAAAGAATGCAGAAAAATTATGGATGATAAAATTCGTGATTACTACATTCAGAAAGAAACAGAAAAGCATAAAGGTGTTTATCCCGATATGTTATTCAAAGATTTTGCAGATAACTGGTATGAACTTAATGTCAAGAATGCTGATTGCAGTCAGGTTAATAAAGATAACTACAAGAATTATGTGTACACTCATATAATCCCCTACTTTGCTAACTACAAATTATGTGATATCCATGAAGATGACTGCCAGAGATTTCTAAATCAATATGTCGGCAAGAGTAAAGCGATGGTTTCAAAATTGCGTATGACCTTAAGACGAATCATGCGTAAGGCGAAAAAGCAAAAATTAATACCTGACAATCCTGCTGAGGATATCATCTTACCACAGGTAACACAAGGCAGCAGACGACCTATTACAGACGAAGAACGAGCGATGATACTGGAAACTGCCAAAACTCATTATGCAGGAACAATGGTATTAACAATGCTCTACTGCGGACTCAGACCAATAGAAATTCGCAGAATGGAATGGGATTGGTTAGACTTTGAAAGCTCAATTCTCACAGTTAGTAAATCTAAAACCGAAGCAGGTACAGGCAGAAAGATACCGATTCCACCTCAACTGAAATCAGCATTAATTGAGAATAAGCTAAAAGGACAAAATGATAAATGGGTATTTGTACGATACAAAAATCATACATTACCACTTGATGAGAATGCATTTTATCATGCTTGGCATAATTTTTGCAGAGAGATGGATATTGCAAACGGTGCGAAAGTATATAGAAATCAGATAACAGAATCAACATTAGCCGAAGATTTAGAACCTTATCTGCTCCGACACACATTCTGCACCGACTGTCAGGCGGCAGGTGTGCCGCTTAATGTTGCAAAAGAACTTATGGGTCATTCTGATATATCTGTAACTGCTAAAATCTACACTCACATGGTAGATGAAGTATTCGAGCAAAATAGGAAAAAATTAGTTGAATATGCTACTGCAAAAGAGCAAAAAGCGGTTAACGAATAAAACTAAAAATGAGATAGGACGCCCTGCAATATATACAGGATCCTACCTCAAAATTTGGTGACAAACAATATATAAAAGTTAAAACTTTTTATTTAGATAACCTGTTAAAATTCCTGTTAAGAATGGCTATCTGCTTGCTTCCCTGTATTTTATGGGAGTTAAACCAATATATTTTTTAAATAATTTTGAAAAATAATTCAAATCAAATATTCCGCATTGCTGTGCAATAATCTGTATTTGATCATTCGTTGTTTTTAACAATTGCTCAGCATATTCAACTCGTTTTTTATTAACATAATCTGTATATGTTGTTCCGACTTCTTTTTTAAATAAGTTAGAAAGATAACTCGCATTCACACCTAATTCGTCTGCCTGTGTTCTTAAAGTCAAATCTGCTGTAAGATCCGCATCTATTCTTGTAGTCAGCTTTTGAATTATGGGCGAATACTCTTTTGAAGAATGAAGTCTAACTAATTCGCAATAGATATGTATCATATTATAATGAAGCTTTTTTCCGTTCTCAATGGAGGAAAGCTTTTCTATTTCAACTGCAAAATCCGAAGATATTTTATCAATGTAGAAAGGATGAACCTTTCCGTACTCTGCAGCCTTACGAAGAAGCGTATTCAGGATTATAGAATAATTCTGAATATTTCTTATCGGATTATCAACTCGTTTTTCAGCTAAAAAACTAAAACTGGATTTATTCAGCATTTCTTCACATTTTTTCACATTTCCCTGTGATACCGCTTTTATAAATATATTTTCCTTTTCATACCTTTGTTCAAGACTTTTCAGAGATTCCTCGGTTGCTTTTTTACTATAATTATCAATTTGATATTTTTCAGCCATAAAATCAACTCCATCTTCTACATTATCGTATAATCTTTGCAAAAAAGCAACACTTAATAAAAATTTTACGAATATGTACAAAAATAATACTCACATATTCATTTTCTATATTGTAAAATTAAATTATAGAAAGAAAACATTGTGTTTTCAATTTTCACAGGAGGAGTTTTATGAATTCAAAACAAGTAAAACCTTTTGGTATGCGTGATCGAATCGGTTATGCATTTGGTGATTTCGGATGTAATATGAGCTTTGCATTCATCAACAATTACCTTATGCTTTTTTATGTAACCTGTATGGGAATAAAGGCAGAACATTATGCAGTTATTATTTTACTTGCAAAAATATTTGATGCAGTTAATGATCCGATTATAGGCGGCCTTTGCGATGCAACAAAGCCAGGAAAAAACGGCAAGTTCAAGCCTTGGATAAAGTGGGCAAGTCTGCCCTTGCTGGCTTCAAGTATACTTATGTTCATATATACTCCTGCTGCACCCTATGGCATAAAAATTGCAATGTGCCTTGGACTTTACTGTATATGGAGTATTGCGTATACAAGTGTAAATGTTCCTTATGGTTCAATGCAGTCGGTTATCACTACAAAAACAGACGAGCGTTCCTCCCTTTCAACGTGGAGAAGTATTGGGGCAATGCTTGCACAGACTCCTGTTATGGTTGCCCTGCCTATGCTGGTTTATGATAAGAATGACAATCCGCGCGGAAATATATTCATTTATATAGTAGCCGTAATGGGCATAATAGGCTTTGTATCTTTTATACTTTTAAGAAGAATGACAACAGAAAGAGTTGAGCCTACTGTAAACAGTGAACAAAAATTCAATTATTTCAAAACACTTATTTCTTTCTTTAAAAACAAGCATATGCTTGGTGTAACAATATCTACTGTATCCTATTTGGCTCTTATGATGACGGTTACAAGCTCCATGCAGTATACATTTATGTGTTATTTCCAAAACACAAAAATTATTCCGATAGCTACAATTGTAGCCGGCAGTCCTGTTGCACTGGGCATTGTTATTACAAAACCTTTGCTGAAAAAATTTACAAAAAAACAGCTTTGCACTTATCCATTCCTTGTTTCTGCTATTGCCAGTGGTATTGCGGCATTTGTTAAATTCAACAATCCTTATGTATGGATTATATTTATAGGCATTGCCATGTTCGGCTCTTGTTTCTATCTTACGCTTATGTGGGCTTTAGTTGCAGATTGTATTGATTTTCAGGAGGAACAAACAGGCAGAAGAGAAGAAGGCTCAATTTATGCAACCTATTCTCTTTTCAGAAAAATTGCACAGGGTGTGGGCTCTGCTGTAGTGGCACTTGCATTAAGTCTTACAGGTTATGACGAAACAATAAGTGCACTAAACCAAGGTGCAGGCGTACCAGATAAAATTTATCTTATGACAGGCTTACTGCCATTTATAGGCTCACTTATATGCCTATTCAGTATGCATTTTTTATATAAACTTGATGACAAAACGGAGGAATAGTTTTGAGAAATATAAAAATAATTAATGAGCACTGGGAATTCATAAAGGACAGCAAAAGCACCACTGTTAATTTGCCTCATACATGGAATGGAAAGGATGGTCAGGACGGCGGTAATGACTATTACAGAGGAACATGTATCTATAAAAAAAACATATTAAAATCAGAATTACCTAAAGGCGAGGAATTGTATATCCAGCTTGACGGTGTAAATTCAAGCGCAAAAGTATTTTTTAATGATAAGGAAATCGCTGTTCATCACGGCGGATACGCAACATTCCGAGCAAAACTTGAAAATATTCTTGATGAAAACGAAATAAAAATTGAGGTTGATAATTCGCCAAATGATTTTGTTTATCCACAGCAGGCTGATTTTACATTTTACGGCGGAATTTACCGTGATGTTTCAATAATAGCCGTTCCGAAAAGTCATTTTGATTTAGATTATAATGGTGCACCGGGTATTATGGTAACACCAAAGGTTAACGGTCAAAATGCAGATATTGAACTGCAGGCCTTTACCGATGGCGAAGTTCTGTTTGAAATTATTGCAGACAGCAAAACTATAAAAACAATATCTGCAAACGGCAAAAATCCAAAAACCTGTGTAACAATTGAAAATGCTCATTTATGGAATGGCACAATTGACCCATACTTATATACATTAAAAGCAAGTCTTCTATCTGATGGAGAAATATTGGATGAGGTGTCAACTCGGTTTGGTGTACGCTCCTTTGAAATCAATTCACGGAAGGGTTTTATCCTTAATGGCAGAGAATACCCGCTAAGAGGCGTATCGCGTCATCAGGACAGACCTGATATAGGCAATGCTCTGTTATCTGAGCATCATAAAGAGGATATTGATTTGATTTGTGAAATGGGTGCAAACACAATCCGACTTGCACATTATCAGCATGCGCAGACCTTTTATAATTTGTGTGACGAAAAAGGCTTAATTGTCTGGGCTGAAATTCCTTACATTTCAAAGCATATGCCAAACGGATTAGAAAACACAAAAACTCAGATGACAGAACTTATCTGTCAGAATTACAATCATCCATGTATAGTGACCTGGGGACTTTCAAATGAAATCACAATGGGTGGCGCAAGTGATAAAAATCTTATAAGCAATCACAAAATGCTCAATGATTTAGCACACACTCTTGATAAAACAAGACCTACTACATTAGCAGCAATCACAATGTGCAGCATGGATGAGGAATATGTTCATATTTCCGATATACTGTCCTACAATCATTATTTCGGCTGGTACGGCGGCAATGTTTCGATGTATGGTCCGTGGTTTGATAACTTTCACAAAAAATATCCAAACAAGGCAATCGGCATCAGTGAATATGGATGTGAAGCACTGAACTGGCACACATCAGAGCCGGTTCAGGGTGACTATACGGAAGAATATCAGACATATTATCATGAAGAGGTTATTAAACAGATTATGGACAGACCATATCTTTGGGCAACTCATGTCTGGAATATGTTTGACTTTGCTGCCGATGCACGCTCTGAGGGCGGAGAAAATGGTATGAATCATAAAGGTCTTGTTACCTTTGACAGGAAATATAAAAAGGATAGCTTTTATGCTTACAAGGCATGGCTTTCTGACGAGCCTTTTGTTCATATCTGTTCGAAAAGATATGTTGACAGAGTTGAACCGGTAACCAAAATTACTGTTTATACAAATCAAAATGAAGTTGAGCTGTTTGCAAATGGAGAAAGTGTCGGCAAACAGACTAAAGACAAATATCCATTCTTCTATTTTGAGGTTAAAAACGAGGACGAAACCAAGTTGTTTGCAAAAGCAGGAAACTGCGAAGATACTGCCGTAATTAAAAAGGTTGACACATTCAATGAAGAATATAGAATGGCAGAGGAGGGTGCTGTTATCAACTGGTTTGAAATTGATACACCTGCAGGCTATCTTTCAATCAACGATACACTCGGTGATATTCTAGCAACTTTCAGAGGAAAACTTGTTCTTCTTGGAACGCTTCCTATGCTGAAAAAAGTTCTATCTGGAAATGAGGATAAACCAAAGGATAAGAAAGATAAAAAATCCGGCGGAGGACTTTCTGCTGCAGGCTTTAAAATTAACAAGACAATGATAGAGATTGCTAAAGGTTTTGCTTTAAAGCGTGCATTCTCAATGCTTGGTGCTAAGTTCACCAAAGAACAAATACTGGGATTAAATAAAAAGCTTAACAAAATTAGAAAGAAACATTAACAAATTTTAATTTTAGAACTGTTCTGCATTGCACAGTCAGTTGATACAATTTGCTTACTCTTTTGTAGCTTTTGAGCTGCACCTTTGTAGACTGTAAAAATATCCATAATTAAATACACACTTACTTATATTCCGATTACTCCGATAATTGTTTTTCCATATTCGCTATTCTCCAATAATTTCTTTGTACCTTAGTACACTTAGAGTATAATTTATTGTATGTAAATTCCGAAAGTATATGTATGTTAATTAAGCCTATGTAAAACTTTTAAAACAAAAAAGTAACTGCTTTACAACAGCTACTTCAGGTAGTAGAATAATATTAATTTTAGTGTTTGGTGTGATAATTATGTGGATTGTATTTGCAATACTTTCATTTTTATTTGCTACAATAACATCTATACTTGCAAATATCGGCATTGAAGCTATTGACTCAAATCTTGCAACTGCAATAAGAACAGTTGTTGTGATTATGACTTGGGGTATGGTCTTCATCACAAATGCTCAAAACAGTCTGAACACAATAGGAATGAAAAGCTGGATATTTCTTATCTTGTCGGGTATTGCAACGGGCTTGTCATGGCTTTGCTATTATAAAGCATTGAAAGATGGTACAATATTCGTTGTTGTTCCGATAGATAAATTAAGCATTGTAATAACTATGGTTTTTGCTGCGATTTTTTTGCATGAACAATTCACCGCAAAGTCAATAATAGGATTAGTTTTAATAAGAGTTGGAACACTGTTAATGGTTCTGTAAATATATTTTGCAATTAAAAAAGTAGGGGTGCTGTAAAAATCACAGTACCCCTACCTCAAAATTTGGTGACAAACAATATTAAAGGCTAAAAATTTTTATTTGGTCTGGACTTTGGCAGAAAAATGTGGTATGTGTTGTGTTGCGGAAACGCATACTCCGATAATTTCGAAACCAATAAGTAAAGGCAAGGGATAACTATATATTCCTTGCCTTTACCATTTAATATCAGTTAAAACGATTAAGTATTTTTGACAAAAATGTTATAATCCAACTCAATACAACTACTGTCAGCACAATTTTCCATTTCACAGTTATCTTGGCAATAAATATAATTGTTACCAAACAAAATACACTGATTAATATTGCTAAGATATAAATCATTATTTTAAGAATTTTTTTATACTTATCTGTTTCTTTTACTTTAACATCAATATTCTTTATCAGTTCAATATCCTCTTTTAATAATACATCTAACGATATATTGAAATTATCACTAATTTTGATGAGCGTTTGAATATCAGGATAACTTTTTGAATTTTCCCAATTTGATATAGTCTGCCTCGTAACATTAAAGACTTCTGCAAATTCTTCCTGTGACATATTATTATCTTTTCTGATTTTAACGATATTATTTCCCAAAGTCATAAACATTCCTCCTTGGAAAATATTTTATTACTATGTTTATTATATTTCAATTAAAATATCTTTGCAATACAGAAAAATCATAGCAAAGTTTCTTTGCATCAACATTTTCACAACTAATCATGGCATATCTCTCAAAAGTCTCTCACCTAAACGCTCCCGGTCGCTCTCGGTAGGTTTTGAGAATTGCAATTTTTTAGGTCTCTGAAAGTCTCACAAAAAATCTCAACAAAACAAAAAAGAAAAAATCGCCCTTAAATCAACAACAGATTGAGGGCGATTTTGGTCTTTTTAAGGCTATTTTGCATAGAAAAAGCGGTGACATCTATAATGTCACCGCCTGCTGGCAGAGGTATAAGGATTCGAACCTTAAATGACGGAGTCAGAGTCCGGAGTGTTACCGTTACACTATACCTCTATATACAATTTTTAATGCGTTTACTATTATAACCTATAATTTTTATTTGTCAAGTAAAAATTTAATATAATGTTAAATTTCGCTAAACAATTTCTTAAATATTGTTTTTGAGGTTTTATTATAGTATAATAGACTGAATTCAAAATATAGAAATTGGTGTAAAATTGAGAATACTTACTATCGGAGATGTTGTTTCAAAACAGGGCTGCGATTATCTGATGCAGCAGCTTCCAAGGCTAAAAAGGGAGTTTTCGGCTGACCTTACAATCGTTAACGGAGAGAATTCGGCAATCGGAAACGGCATTCTTCCGCAAAATGCAAATTATATTTTCGACTGCGGAGCAGATGTTATTACGCTTGGAAACCACGGCTTAAGGCGGATGGAAATTTATCCTTTTCTTGACGAAAATGAATATATCATACGCCCTGCGAACTATCATCCTTCAGCTCCCGGGCGGGGAATGGCAATCATAGATAAGGGATATATCCGCATTGCTGTTATTAATTTGCAGGGCGCTGTTTATCTTGAGCCGATTCGGAATCCGTTTGAAGTTATGGATGAAATGATTGAAAAGGCAAAGGAAGCGGAATGCAGAATAATTATAGTGGATTTTCATGCAGAAGCAACAAGTGAAAAGCGCGGAATGGGTTATTATGTTGACGGCAGGGTTTCCGCAATTTTCGGAACACACACGCATGTACAAACATCTGACAATCAGATTCTTCCCAACGGAACAGGATATATTACCGACCTTGGAATGACAGGACCCCTTCATTCCGTTTTAGGCGTTTCAACGGAAACTGCAATTCAAAAAATGAAAACAGGACTTCCTGTTCGTTTCAAAAATGAAGACGGACCCTGTACGATTGAGGGTTGCTTATTTGAAATAGACAACAAAACAGGCAAAGCAATAAGCACGGAAATCTTCAGGAGGTAGCTATGAAAACAAAATCAATACTTATTCTTTTATGCGTTGCCCTTTTCGCTTCCGTTTTTACAGCCTGTTCTTCAGAAAATCCAAGCAAAGAGCCTGAAACGCAGCCCAAAAATATTAGCACAATTCCAAAGGATAACACATCCTTTAAGCTTTGCTATACACAATCAGACAGCTTAAATCCATATAAATGCGAAACACAAAATAACCAGATTTTATCGCAGCTTGTTTTCGAAAGCTTATTTAGTATAGATGACAACTACAAGGCAAGCTGTAATATCGCAGAAAAATACGAATACACAAACTCAAAAACTTTAAGAGTTACAATTCCGGGTGATTTGACATTTTCGGACAATACATCGCTAACAGCAGACGATATTACCTATTCCTTCAGAAACGCTGTTAAATCAAATTATTGGGGCTCCTCCCTCAGCGGAATATCTTCATGCTATGCAGTTTCATCATCAGTTGTTGATTTTCAGCTTGAATACCCGAACAGCTATGCACAGAATCTGCTTATCTTCCCTATCATGAGCGAAAGCAGCGAAACAAGCGATTATCCTGTAGGAAGCGGAAGATATTATTTTGCAGAAGAAAATGAAAAAACTGTTTTGAAAGCAAATGACAAAAGCGGATTTTCCCCTTATTTCACAACAATCCACCTTGAAAATATCCCTGCATCCGATTCTATAGACAATGCAGTTAACATCGGCAGTGTAAGCCTTACGTTCAGAGATCTCAGCAGAGATTCCTCGAAAAAGATTGATTCAAACTACAAACTGGTTAATATAAACAATCTTGTTTATATAGGCATTAACAATAAAAAAGGTCTCGGTGCCAATTCATATATCAGAAAAGCAATCAACTCTGCTATAGACAGGGATATTCTTGCAAACAGCGCCTATGCCGGTTTTGCTAAAACCGCTTCATCGGTATTCAATCCTGATTTTGAGCTTTCAACAACTGAAATTTTTGAAGCCTCGTCAGATGCAAACGCTGCTAAACAGGCTATGCTTCAGAGCGGTCTGTCAGATTTCTCCATATCTTTGCTTGTTAACGGAACAAATGCAGACAGGGTTGCATGTGCAAAGCTGATAGAGCAGCAGCTTGAAGCAGTCGGATTCAATGTGCGTCTTTCCGTTTCGGATACCTATGAAAGCTATGAAAAAAGAATTCAAAAAGAGGATTTTGATTTATATCTGGGTGAAATAAAAATTACACCTGATATGTCGCTCCGGCATTTCTTTTCAACAAAGGGCAGTGCACACTTTGGAATTGACCCCAAAAAAAGCATATCGGCAGATGAATATAATAAGTATACAGACGGCGAAGCAGAGCTTGGAAGCTTTTTGATTTCTTTTTCAGAGGAAATGCCGTTTATTCCGGTTCTTTACAGACAGGGAATGATTTGCTTTTCCAAAGAAATGAACGGAGATATGCAGGGCACAGGCACGGATTGCTTTAAAAACATTGAAAATTGGTATTTTAAATCAGAGTAAATTATATAGCTTGCTATATCAGGCAAAATATAATATAATAGCTATACTAATATAATTTAAAACAAATCTATGAACGGAGGTTCGTTTATGGTTAAATTTGAAAATCCTAACGGATACATTGAAATCACAGGCAACTACTTTGGAAATCTTGTAGGCAAGGCTGCACAGTCTTGCTTCGGAGTTACGGGAATGGTTGATTCCGGCCCGCTGCAAAGTGTTAAATCAATTATTAAAAACCGTGTTGGAAGTGATAATTCCTGCCAGGGAGTTATTGTTAAAAGTGTTAACGGTGCTCTTGTTGTTGATCTTCATATTTCGGTTTCATACGGAGTAAACATTGCAGCAATAGCCGACAGCATTAAAAATAAGGTGAGATACACTGTTGAATCTGCAACGGATCTCAGAGTATCCGCCGTAAATGTTTTTGTAGACGCAATAAATTAAAGGAGATTATTCTTGATGATTACTGGTAAAATGTTTCGTGACGGAATAATATCCGCATCAAACAATATTGCAAACAGCCGGCAGGCTGTTGATGCTTTAAACATATTCCCTGTTCCGGATGGGGATACCGGCACAAATATGAGCATGACAATCGGCGCAGCTGCTAAAGAAATGGCAGTGCTTGCCGATGACTGTACAATAGGCGAAGCTTCGTCACGCTGTGCTTCCGCCCTTTTAAGAGGGGCTAGAGGAAACAGCGGCGTTATTCTTTCCCTTATTTTCAGAGGCTTTGCAAAAGCATTCAAAGGGCTTGACCAGGCAGACGGAAAGGCAATAGCAAAGGCATTTTCAGAGGGTGTTGAGGCAGCATACAAAGCAGTTATGAAGCCAACCGAGGGCACAATTTTAACCGTTATCCGTATGGCTTCGGAGGCTGCGGGGGAAGCTGTTAAAGCAGACAATAATCCTATGCATATTGCAGAAGCCGCCCTTGCTGCTGCAAAGGAAGCACTTGCAAAAACGCCCGAGCAGCTGCCTGTTTTAAAAAAGGCAGGCGTTGTTGACGCAGGCGGTCAGGGGCTTGTTCTTATTCTTGAGGGCTTTGAAAGCGTATTTGATAATTCTGCAATCGTTCAGGCTCTTGAGGGCAGTGCCGTTACACCTGTTTCGGCACCAAGCAAAAGCACTGTTGCCGCTGCATCCGATGATATTGAATTCGGCTATTGCTCCGAATTCCTTATTGAAAAAGCAAATGATGCAAAAGAGAAGGATCCGTTAAAGCTCCGTGCTTTTCTTGAATCCATCGGAGACTGTGTTGTTGTAGTGGACGATAATGACATTATCAAGGTTCATGTTCATTCCAATCAGCCGGGCAATGTTATTCAGGCTGCACTTAAATACGGTCAGCTTATCAATATTAAAATAGATAATATGCGTTATCAGCACAGAAATGCTGACGAAGGCGTTAAGGAAGGCGAAGAGCCTGTGCTTCCGCCTGCTGATCCTACCAATGATTACGGCTTTGTTGCCGTATGTGCAGGAGACGGACTTGCAGAGCTGTTCAGGGATATCGGTGCAGATATCGTTGTCAGCGGCGGACAGACTATGAATCCGTCAACGGATGATATTCTTAATGCCATTAATGCTACCCCTGCAAAAACCGTTTTTGTTCTTCCAAACAATAAAAACATTATTATGGCTGCTGAGCAGGCCATTCCTCTTGCAGAAGGCAGAGAGGTAAGAGTTCTTCAGACAAAAACAATACCGCAGGGTATTTCAGCAATGCTGATGTTTGATGAATTCGATGATGCAGACACAAATCAGATGAATATGATGGAAGCTGCCGAAAATGTTTCTACTGCACAGGTTACTTTTGCTGCCCGAGACAGCGAAATTGACGGAAATCCGATTGAGCAGGGCGAAATTATGGGACTTTGCAACGGTAAGATCAAATTTACCGGAAAGGATATCTCAGACATTGCATTCAAATCAGCAGATAAAATATTCAAAAAGAATCAAAGCAGCCTTATCACAATTATTTACGGCGAGGAAGCAACAGAAGAAATGGCTGCCGAGGTTGAAGCAAAGCTTCGTGATAAATACGGAGATGAGGTTGAAATCAACATCGTTAACGGCGGTCAGCCGATTTACTATTTCATAATTTCAGTGGAGTAAAAATGATTAACCTTAACAGCGATATAAAATATATCAAAGGTGTTGGAGAAAAAAAAGCCGAGCTTTTCAATAAGCTCGGCATTTCTTGCGTTAAAGAACTTGTTCATTTTTACCCAAGAAAGTATCAGGACTGGTCGGATGAAATGACGGTTAAGGACTGTGAAAACGGAGAAACCGCCTGCATAAGAGCAACCCTTATGACCTCTGTTAAAGAGCATATGATACGAAAAGGAATGACACTTTTTAAATGCAATTTTACGGACGGAGAAACAATAATACACGTAACCATTTTTAACAATAAATATCTTGCAAAATCACTTCGTCAATACGACGATTACATACTTTACGGAAAGCTGGAAAAAACATTAACCTCTGCGAATATGAGCTCGCCGAGCATTGAAAAGGCCGAGCAGAATATCGGCATTCATCCCATCTACCCTGCAACGGAAAAGCTAAGCGCAAAGGCAATTGCAAAGGTTATGAAAACAGCGCTTGATGAACTGCCTGCCTTTGAAGAAACACTGAGTACGGAGTTCAGACTGAAATACAAGCTTGTTTCACTTGATTTTGCCATAAGGCAGATACATTTTCCGGACAATACGGAAAATCTTGAAAAGGCAAGATATCGTCTTATCTTTGAAGAATTGCTAATCCTTCAGTTGGGGTTATTAAAGCTTAAAGGCAGCAAAAAAGCAGAAACCCTGCTAAGCATCAAACAAGACTATACAAACGAATTTTTTAAACTTTTACCGTTTGAACCAACCAATGCACAGAAAAAGGCGATTGCCGACTGCATTCATGATATGAACGGAAACTATGCCATGAACCGATTGATTCAGGGTGATGTAGGAAGCGGCAAAACCGCTGTTGCCGCAGGTGTTTTATACACTGCAGTCAAAAACGGTTTTCAGGGTGCCCTGATGGCACCAACAGAAATTCTTGCCGTTCAGCATATGGAAACAATGAGCAGAATGCTTGAAAAAACAGGCATTACCGTTGATTTGCTTACAGGGAGCACCCCGGCAAAGGAAAAACGGGAAATTAAAAGCAGGCTTATGAACGGCGAAACCAACCTTGTTATAGGAACACATGCGCTTATTCAGAACGATGTTGAATTTAAAAATCTTGGTATTGTGATAACAGATGAACAGCATCGCTTTGGTGTTAACCAGCGGGCAAATCTTGCCATGAAGGGCAACGAGGTACACACGCTTGTTATGAGCGCCACACCTATTCCAAGAACGCTTGCGCTTATGATTTACGGCGACCTTGACATTTCCGTTCTTGATGAACTGCCGGCAGGCAGACAGACGATACGAACTGACGTTGTAGATTCAAGATATCACAAAAGAATATACGAATTCATCAAAAAGGCAATTGCACGGGGAGAGCAGGCATATATTGTCTGTCCCTTGGTTGAAGAGGGCGAAAGCGATTTAAAACCGGCAGCACAGTATGCCGAAAAGCTTTCCGAAACTGCCTTTAAGGGCTACAATCTGGGGTTGCTTCACGGAAAAATGAAGGCCAAAGACAAAGAAAAGGTTATGAATGCTTTTTCCGAAGGGAATATTAAAATCCTTGTTTCAACAACGGTTATTGAGGTTGGAGTTGACGTTCCGAACGCAACGATTATGGTTATTGAAAACGCAGAACGCTTTGGTCTGTCGCAGCTTCATCAGTTAAGAGGCCGCGTCGGGCGGGGACCGTCGCAGTCATACTGCATTCTGGTTTCGGACAGCAAAAGTGAAACGGCACAAAATCGGCTTTCCATTATGAAAAATTATGCAGACGGATTTAAAATTGCAGATGAGGATTTGAAACAGAGAGGTCCGGGAGATTTCTTCGGCAACCGCCAGCACGGATTACCCGAACTGAAAATTGCCGATATGCTTACCGATACGGAAATGCTTGCTTTATGCAGACAGGCAGCAGATGAGATATTGGATAAGGATTATAATCTGGATCTGCCTGAAAACAAAGCCCTTGCAAACGCAATTTCCGATATGTTCAGAAATTCGGTTGCAAACTAATATAAACTACTGAAAAACGGATACCAAATGTTTTTATATTCCTATCATTCTGATTTTGCAGGATTCTTTTCCGTTCATACAGACAATGATAATACATTAGAGCTTAATACTCTTGCTGTACTTCCCGAATATCGCCATAACGGGATAGGAAAGGAAATCATTGATTTCAGCAAAGCATATGCATACGAGCATAATTGCATTAAAATCAAAATCAGTATTGTTGAAGAAAATTTAAGGCTCAGGAAATGGTATGAAGCACTTGGCTTTGTTCATACAGGAACAAAAATAATTCCCGATTTACCGTTTACAGTTGGATATATGGAATTCACAGTATAATAAAAAACTCCCTTTAAAGGGAGTTTTTATTATATTTATTCATTCTATTATTCCGCATCGGTTTCAGGCTCGGTTACAGTTTCGCCGTAAACCTGAATAATAACCTCATCGCCCTTTGCAATTTCCTCGCCTGCTGCAGGGGCAATGCCGTTTCGTTTGCGAACGGTATTCGGAGTATCGTTATCATCATTATAAATAGTTACAATTCTAACCTTAAAGCCCTCATCCTCAAGAGCCTTTACGGCATCATCCTTTGATTGACCGCCGACATCCGGAACCGTTACCGTTTCAATTCCCTTGCTGACTGTAAGAACAATTCCCGTTCCTTTATCAACCTCATCGCCTGCTTTTACACTTTGTTCAAAAACCAGACCCTCTTCAACATCTTTGGAATATTCACTCTGGAATGTTATTTTAAACTGAGAATTCCAAGAGGCCTGATTTTTAATATCTGATTCCGTATAACCGGCTTTGCAGAAATCAGGAACCGTTACCTTCGCCGCCTCAGAAGCAGGAGGAGCGGTTGTTTCGGGAGTATCCTTACCGCCCTTTCCGAAATGAATAACGCAGAAAACCGCAGCGGCAAGAACAGCAACCGCAACTGCAACTGCAAGAATGGTTTTTATCTGCTTTTTTGTATCTTTCTTCACATCTGCTGCTTTATCATCGTTTTTTTCATCTGAATCGGCAACAGCGGCGGTTGCGTTAACAGAATTTGCAACAACAGACGGCGCCGCAGAAAGAAGCTCTCTGAAATCCTCTACACACTGGATTCTGTTTTCAGGGTAAATCTGAAGTCCGCCGCCAAGTGCACGAATAACGTGTGCAGGAATTCTTTCGGCGATACTGTTTGGTATCATCAATTTATCATTAACGGCTCTTGCAGGTGCTTCGGGAGGATTTGTTCCAACCAGAGCACGATAAATGCAGGCAGAAAAAGCATAGATATCCGTTGCAGGGCAGATAATGTGGCTGTTATCATACTGTTCAAGCGCTGTATATCCTGCAACAGGCTTAAAACCAAGCTCGCTTGAAGCCTCATTGCATTCGCTGATGCAGAAGCCTGCCAGGCGAACTTTTCCGTCTCTGCAAAGAACAAGATTATCCGGATTGATTGCACCATGCGCTATACCGTTTTCATGAAGTGCTTCAATCGTTGTAAGAATCGGCATAAACATTAATCTTGCCTTATCCCACAATATACTGTTATCCGTGCTTCTTATAAGAAATTCATGCAGGGAAACACTGTCCATCTTCTCACAAACAGCATAGGCAGTTTCATTTTCTTCAAAAATATCAAGAACAGGAATGACAGCCGAAAGGGAGTTAAGCCCCTTAAGTGTTTTCCAGAGCTTTATGAAAGATGCTTTATAGCCTGCAAAATTCTTTCTGTATCTTTCTCTTACATGAACATCATTATTGCCCTCAAGACGATTGCATATTCCCCCGGGAAGAAATTCACGAATGGTTACAACCGCATTACGTTCGGTATCATATCCGATATAAATAACAGAATCATTTTCAACTGAAATAGAATTTCCGACAACATAGCGCTTTGCAAGCATTGTTCGGCGTGGAAGAAAAATCGTATCTGTAACAGAATCATTATCAAATCCGCAGTTTCTGCAGATACAGCCGGCAGTTAACGGCTCAAAACAGTTCATACATAAATTATCAGTATATCCCATTTTTTCCTCCAATTATAATAATATATTAATACTCATAGTTTATCAATCAAACGGTGATTTGTCAAGAAAACTAAAATGTATACTTTGTTAATTTATTTCTTTTAAATTGATTTCGGACAATTTATAGTATATAATTAACCTGTACAATTATTATGAGGTGATACAATGAATTTTAAAACTCTGCCAAACGGAATGTGCGACGGCTTTGTTATTTTGAAAAAATGCGAAGTAAAAAGCTCAAAGAACGGTTCCTCCTATCTTGATTTAATTTTGGGGGATAAGGATGGGGAAATCCCGGCAAAGCTTTGGGATTATACCGATAATGGCTTATATGAGGCTGAAATGATTGTAAAGGTAAGGGGCACGATTGAGCAGTATAACGGAAAAGACCAGTTCAGAATTGCGCAGATACGCCCTGTTGCTTCAACTGACGATTATAACATTGCAGACCTTGTGCCTGCAAGTGAGGTTGGCGGAGAGCAGATATTTAACATGCTTTTGAAGCGTGTAAATTCGTTTACGGACAATGATTTGAAAGGCATTGTGCTTTCGGTTTTGGAGGATAAAAAGAGCCTGCTTGTAAACTGCCCGGCTGCCTTCAGACTTCACCACGCTATGGTTGGCGGATTAATGCTTCACACCATGTCCATCGTCAGAATGGCGGAAGAAATCTGCAAAATTTATCCAAATATAGACAGGGAGCTTCTGCTTTCGGGCGCAATTCTTCATGACACAGCCAAAACATGGGAGTTTGAACTGAACAAAACAGGACTTGTTAAAGGCTACAGCACTGAGGGCGAGCTTATCGGCCATCTTGTAAAAGGTGCAATGTATGTTGAGGAAGCGGCAAACAAACTGGGAATCAAAAGCGAAAAGGTTGTACTGCTTCAGCATATGATTTTAAGCCACCACGGCGTTCCCGAATTCGGCTCTCCGATCAGGCCCATGTTTCTGGAAGCGGAAATTCTATCTGCCCTTGACTCGCTTGATGCAACAATATTTGAAATAAACAATGCCACCGGCAAGGTTAAGGCAGGGGAATTTACAGACAGGCAGTGGGCGCTTGACAACAGAAAGCTTTATAACCACGGCCTTACAAATCATGAACACAAAGTTAACCTTGGAGAATAAGCATAATGGAAAATGTTTTGGAAAACTGGGCTGAAATAGCCATAACCGTAAAAACAGAGGATATTGAAACCGCAGGAAATATTGCAAATATGGTTGTTCCTTACGGAATTTACATAGAGGATTATTCTGCACTGGAAGAGGATGCCGCAGAAATATCACATTATGATTTTATTGACGAAAGCCTGCTTAATAAGGACAGAACAAAGGGAATTATTCACATTTATATTAATCCGCATGAAAACCCGCTTGAGGCCGTTTCGTTTATAACAGAAAGACTGAACAGCGAAAATATTACACATGAGATTACCACTGCAGACTGCAGAACAGAGGACTGGGTTAATAACTGGAAGCAGTATTTTCACGCAATGCCGATAGGAAAAAAGCTGCTTATCCGACCGCTTTGGGAAGAGGAATATGATACAGACGGCAGAACCGTGCTTAACATTGAGCCGGGACTTGCATTCGGAACAGGAAGCCACCCTACAACAAAGCTTTGCCTTGAAACACTTGAACAATACATAGATAAGAATTCAACCGTACTTGATATCGGATGCGGCAGCGGAATTTTATCTATCGCCGCTCTTTTGCTCGGGGCTAAGTCCGCCTTCGGTGTTGATATAGACAAGCTTGCCGTTAAAACTGCGATTGAAAATGCAAAGGAAAACGGCTTTGTATCCCCTGCTTTTGATGCCGTAAACGGTAATCTTTCCGACAGGGTAAACGGCAAATACAATGTTATTGTTGCAAATATCGTTGCCGATATTATTATGCAGTTTAATGAAGAGGTTGCAGAATATCTTGAGGACGGCGGCATATACATTACAGGCGGCATCATAGATATAAGAAAGGATGAGGTTATCCGCTCATTTGAGCAAAACGGATTTGAAATCGTTGAAAACCGTGAAGAAAAAGGCTGGAATGTTTTTGTCTGCAAAAGGAGATAAGCTTTGAAAACATTTTTAATCGTTGCAGGAATTGTATTGGCAGTGCTTATTCTGCTGTTATTTATTATCTGCGGATTCATATACAATCAGATTGTCTGGCGCAAAACCATTAAAATTCCGAAATTTATAACCAATATCATTGCAGGAAACGATATGGCTATGGAGCATTACGAAGAGGATGCGCACAGGGCGGAAGCAATACTGTTGACGCGTATTACCAGAACGGAAGAATATATTTCCGATAACGGCGAAAAGCTTATACTAAGGGTTGTTGAACCTGAAAAAAGTAACGGAAGACTTATTTTGGCCTGTCATGGGGCAAGAAGCTGGGGCGTAGGCGAATTCTGCTTTATTTCGGATTATTTCTATAAAAACGGATACACGGTTATTATGCCCGACCACAGGGGCTGCGGCAACAGTGACGGCAAATATATGGGCTACGGCACACACGAATCCAGAGATACATATTACTGGGTGAATTATGCAAAGCAGCATTATCCCGATTTGGATATTTTTCTCTTGGGCGTTTCAATGGGTGCCGCAACCGTGCTTATGATGAGCAAAAACGCATCGGACGCTGCCATTAAAGGCATTATCGCAGACTGTTCCTATACGTCAGCATGGGACGAATTTTCTTACCAGCTTAAAACATCCTTTCATCTTCCGGATTTTCCGATTCTTAATATCTGCAATCTTTACAGCAGAATGATTGCAGGCTATTCTTTTAAAGAGGCTTCCCCATTGAATGCAGTTAAGGAAGCAAAAAAGCCGATACTTTTTATACACGGCGGAAAAGACGATTTTGTTCCGACCTATATGGAAAAAATCCTTTACGATACCTGCTGCACGGAAAAGGAAATGCTTGTTGTTGAAAATGCAATCCACGCACGAAGCTATTACACGAATCCCGATGCATACCAAAAGGCAATAGAAAGCTTTATGAATAAATACAGCAAAACAAAAAGCAGAGTGTAATACTCTGCTTTTCTTTATCCCTTACAGCCGACACTAATATAATTGATATCGCCTATTTCATATGTTGCTTCCGGCTCACTTTCATTTATTATATTGCATTCTTCCGACATATGAGAATATTCTTCATAAGTTTTGTATTCATTTTTCTTAGTATCAATATGAATATAAAGATTGGAATTCTGAACATCCCACCAGTTCCATTGATAAGCTTCAAGCATAAAACTGTAGCCGCATATATTCACATTTATGTGATAATCTCCATATCCATTTGCTCTTATTGAAATTATAATATCATTTCCATTATCCTTAACAGGAACACTATTCCATTCACTTCTATCAAGATATGCTGTTTTCGCTTCTATATCATCTGCCTTAACCGGTTTTCCATCTATTGTTGCAGTAAGATTAATTGTTATTCTATCGCCCTTATATGCTCTGTAATAAAAACAACTGCTTTGAAATAACTCAACTCCGTTTTGAACACAAACATAAATAAATATAACAAGCAACACTGCGATAATGGATAAAAATACTTTTTTACGTTTACTCATAAAAATATCCCCTTGCTGATTACATTATATCAACAAGGGGAATTTGCTTCAATGAATTTGTAATGGATTCATTCCACGCATAGTAGAATTTACATCAAAGTGCTTTTGTTTCAATTTCCTCAACAATATCCATTATAAAGCTTTCAACGCTCATTGCACCCTTTTCGCCTTCTTTTCTGGAACGGACGGAAACTGTATTATTTTCAATATCCTTGTCACCGACAATCAGCATATAGGGAACCTTTTCAAGCTGAGCAGAACGGATTTTGAAGCCGATTTTTTCGCTTCTGTCATCCACCTCAACACGAATACCTGCTGCTTCAAGCCGCTTTTTGATTTCATAAATTCTGTCAAGATGTCTGTCTGCAATCGGAAGCATCTTAACCTGAACAGGTGCAAGCCAGGTTGGAAAAGCGCCGGCAAAATGCTCTGTAAGAATACCGATAAATCTTTCAATACTTCCGAAAACAACTCTATGAATCATAATAGGTCTGTGCTTTTCGCCGTCTGAACCGATATATTCAAGTTCAAATCTTTCGGGAAGCTGGAAATCAAGCTGAATTGTACCGCACTGCCATGTTCTGCCAAGGCAATCCGTAAGATGAAAATCAAGCTTTGGTCCATAGAAAGCACCATCACCCTCATTTACCTCATAATCATAGCCCAATTCTGTAATCGCATTACGCAATGCATCTGTAGCAATATCCCAATCTTCTTTTGCACCCATTGAATCTTCAGGCTGTGTTGAAAGTTCAATATGATATTCAAACCCAAAGGTACTGTAAACCTTGTCAATCAGACTTACTACACCCTTAATTTCATCCTTAATCTGCTCTCTTGTCATAAAGATATGTGCATCATCCTGCGTAAAACAACGAACTCTCATAAGTCCGTGCAGCGCACCTGAAAGTTCATGCCTGTGGACTAAACCAAGCTCACCCATTCTGAGAGGAAGCTCTTTATAGGAATGCATTTTTGTTTTGTAAACAAGAATGCCGCCCGGGCAGTTCATAGGTTTAACAGCAAAATCCGTATCATCAATAACCGTTGTATACATATTTTCTTTATAATGATCCCAATGGCCGCTTCTTTCCCATAAAGCGCGATTAAGCATCATCGGAGACTGAATTTCATCATAGCCTGCTTCTCTGTGAATTTCTCTCCAATAATCAACAAGCGTATTCTTTAAAATCATACCCTTTGGTAAGAAGAACGGGAAGCCCGGTCCCTCTTCCATAATCGTAAACAATTCAAGCTCTTTACCGATTTTTCTGTGATCACGTTTTTTAGCTTCTTCAAGCATTGTTAAATACTCTTCAAGCATTGATGCCTTTGGAAAAGCAGTTCCGTAAACACGGCAGAGCATTTTGTTTTTAGCATCGCCTCTCCAGTAAGCACCAGTTGTCTGCGTTAATTTAAATGCTTTTACAGGCGAAACACTCATAAGATGAGGGCCTGCGCAAAGCTCTGTAAACTCGCCCTGCTTGTAAAAGCTGATAGGTTCGCCCTTTTCAGCATGCTCATGAATCAGCTCAACCTTATAGGGTTCATCCTTTTCCCGCATAAGTGCAATAGCATCGTTCGGTGAAAGCTCAAACTTTTCAAGCTCCAAGCCCTCTTTAACAATTTTTTTCATTTCAGCCTCAAGCTTTGCTAAATCATCGGGACCAAACGGTTTTTCGCCGCAGTCAAAATCATAATAAAAGCCGTTTTCAATAGCAGGACCGATTGTTAATTTAACCTCGGGGTAAAGCCTTTTAACGGCCTGTGCCATAATATGAGATGCCGTATGATTAAAGGTACGTTTGCCGTCCTCATCATCAAAGGTTAAAATTTCAAGCTCGCAATCATTATCCACAATTGTTCTTAAATCCCTTACCTCGCCGTTAATTCGGCAGGAGCAGGCATTTCTGAATAAGCCCATTGAAATTTCCTTTGCAATATCTGCAACAGAAATTCCATTTTCAAATTCACGGATTTCTCCGCCTTTTAATGTAACTTTCATAATTTCCTCCTTAAAAAATAAAAAATCACCCTGTAAAAACTACAGGGTGAAAAATAAATTCCACGGTTCCACCTGAATTGCACATTGCTGTGCCGCTCAATTAGGCAATGAATAAAAATCTGAACCGTGATTTAGAATTTTGGCAGTTCGGATTACTCTTTATTGCCTGCATCTTTAACGCAGATATACGGCCGGTATTGGCGGCTCTCAGGGATGGTGGCTTACGGCTTTTTATGCGCTTATTTCAGCAGGAAAGCGCTCTCTGGAATAAAAAGTTTTCGCAGTCTTGTTCCCGTCACAGATTTAATATAACACCATTATAGCACTATTATTTGAAATGTCAATCCAAAATATACTGCCCCATGCAATGAACAGCGGAACAAAATAAGGTGTGGCTCTTGTTAGGCTATATACTATATAATTTATAAAAACTTGACAGATACAAGATATAGGTGTATTATATTTTAGAAGTTCTACATACTGAAAATGAAACTTCACAAAGATAATTTGCATTTAAACTGTACCTTTTCTGATGATTATCAACAGGCAATTTTATTGCCGAGGCATAAAAAGCCACAAAAAAATTTATACAGAAGGAGGTGCTATTGATTTATGGAAATTCCAGTTGTTATAGGCATTGCTGCTGCCGTTGCAGTTGTTTTCACGGTTTTGGGCTTTTTTATCGGCTCATTTGTAAGGATGAAAACAAGCGAAAAAGAAATCGGATCTGCATCGCAGGAAGCAACACGAATAATTAATAACGCATTAACGGAAGCTGAGGCTGCAAAAAAAGCAAGCCTTGTTGAAGCTAAAGACGAAATTCACAAGCTTCGTTCAGACGCAGACAAAGAAATCCGCGAAAGAAGAAGCGAAGTTCAAAGGCAGGAAAACCGCCTTACACAAAGAGAAGAATACCTTGATAAAAAGGCTGATTCCCTTGAAACAAAAAGTGAAAATTTAAGCCAGAAGCTTAAAGAAGCGGAAGAAAATTTACAGGAAATCGATAGCATCAAGAAAAGCCAGTTTGATATGCTTGAGCGTATCTCAGGTCTTACACAAGAGCAGGCGAAAGCCCAGCTTTTAAGCACACTTGAAGAAGAGCTTGATACAGAAAAGAGCAAGCGTATTCTTGAGCACGAGCAGATGATCAGAGATCAGAGCGAAGTAATTGCAAGAGAAATTATAGGCACAGCCATTCAGCGTTGTGCAGCAGACCATACAGCAGAAACAACCGTTTCCGTTGTTGCACTTCCCAATGATGAAATGAAGGGAAGAATCATCGGCCGAGAGGGCAGAAATATCCGTTCGCTCGAAACAATCACAGGCGTTGAGCTCATTATTGACGATACACCGGAAGCCATCACAATCAGTTCCTTTGATCCTGTAAGAAGGGAAATTGCAAGGCTTACTCTTGAAAGGCTGATTCAGGACGGGCGAATTCACCCAACCCGTATTGAAGAGATGTTTGATAAATCAACAAGAGAAGTTAATGCAATTATCAAGCAGGAGGGTGAAAAGGCTGTTCTTGCTGCGAACTGCGGTTCCGTTCATCCTGAGCTTGTAAAGCTTCTTGGAAGATTAAAGTACCGCACCTCATACGGACAAAGCGTTCTTAAGCACAGCCTTGAGGTAAGCTATATTGCAGGGCTTATGGCTGCCGAACTCGGAGCAGATGAAAAGCAGGCCCGCAGAGCAGGACTTCTTCACGATATCGGTAAGGCACTTGACCAGGAAATGGAAGGCTCTCATATTGCACTTGGTGTTGAATACGCACGCAAGTATAAAGAAAATGAAAAGATTCTTCATGCCATTGCAGCCCATCACGGTGAAATTGAATGCAAAACAGTTGTTGCATGCCTTGTTCAGGCAGCCGATGCTGTTTCGGCAGCAAGGCCGGGCGCAAGACGGGAAAACATTGAAAACTATATCAAGCGCTTACAGCAGCTTGAAGAAATTTCAACAAGCTTTGACGGCGTTGAAAGAGCATATGCAATTCAGGCAGGCCGTGAGGTTAGGGTTATGGTTAAGCCTGATGCCGTCAGCGATGAAAAAATGCCTTATATTGCGCATGAAATTGCAAAGAAAATAGAATCTGAAATGGAATATCCGGGTCAGATTAAGGTTAATATTATTCGTGAATCAAGAGCATTTGATGTTGCAAAATAATAAGCTTTACGGATTCAGTATTTTAACTCATTGAAAAAGGATGTCCTAGGTCATCCTTTTTTTGATATAAATAAACAATTCATCCAGCCTTTGCATTACCTTTAATAAAGGAGAAAAAATGAACAGTATTATTAAAATCCGCAATCTGAATAAATCCTTCGGCAGCATCAAAGCGGTAAATGATTTAAGCTTTGATGTGCATGAGGGAGAATTATTTGCATTTCTTGGGGTAAACGGTGCAGGAAAATCTACAACAATCAATATTATCTGCGGTCAGTTAGGCTATGACAGCGGAAGCGTTGTTATTGACGGAAACAGTCTTAGCGGCAACAGCAAGGATATAAAAAGTGCACTCGGTATTGTATTTCAGAATTCCGTGCTGGACAAGGCGCTGACTGTTTATGATAATCTTGAAAGCCGTGCCGCCCTGTACGGAATATACGGCAGCAGATTCAGAGCAAGATTAAATGAACTTGCCGAACTGCTTGATTTTAAGGATTTGCTGAAACGGACAGTCGGAAAGCTGTCCGGAGGTCAATTAAGAAGAATTGATATTGCACGGGCTTTGCTGCACAGCCCTAAAATACTGATTCTGGATGAACCCACAACAGGCCTTGACCCACAGACAAGAAAAACACTTTGGAATGTAATCAGCATTCTCAGAAAAGAAAAGAATATGACTGTGTTCCTTACAACCCATTATATGGAGGAAGCAGCGGAGGCAGACTATGTTGTCATCATCGACAGCGGCAGAATATCCGCAAAAGGAACACCTCTGGAACTTAAAAATGCTTACACCGGAGATTTCATTACGCTTTACGGCACAACAGATTCGGAAATCAACCTGCTTGGCTGCCCTTATGAGAAAATCAATGATTCTGCTTACCGGGTCTCGGTAGAAAACACCGAAACGGCAACAAAGCTGATTCTGCAATATCCCCAAATTTTCCGTGATTATGAAATCACAAAAGGAAAAATGGATGATGTATTTTTAGCCGTGACCGGCAAAAAGCTGTTAGGAGGAGAAAAATGAGAACACTGAATCTACTTGTAAAAAGAAATATAAAGCTCTTTTTCAAGGACAAGGGAATGTTTTTCACCTCTCTTATCACACCGATTATACTATTGGTTCTTTATTCAACATTTTTAAAAAATGTTTACTATGATTCCTTTCAATCCGCTTTGCCCGACGGCTTCAGCATTCCCGATAAACTGATAAACGGATTTGTAGGAAGCCAGATTATTTCATCCATACTTGCCGTATCCTGCGTAACTGTTTCATTCTGTTCCAATATGCTTATGGTGCAGGACAAGGCAAACGGCAATATAAAGGATCTTACAACAACGCCGCTGAAGCGCTCTTCACTTGCGATGAGCTATTATTTTGCAACTCTTATTTCAACCCTTATCGTTTGCATTACAGCAACCATATTCTGCCTTGCTTACGTTGCCGGCACGGGCTGGTATATGTCTGCTTCGGACATAATCTGTTTGCTGCTTGATGTTGTGATGCTGGTGATGTTCGGAACAGCACTGTCCAGCATAATCAATTTTTTCCTGAATACGCAGGGGCAGATGTCTGCAGTAGGAACAATTGTAAGCTCGGGATACGGCTTTATCTGCGGTGCATATATGCCGATATCTCAGTTTTCAGACGGACTTCAAAAGGTAATTTCTTTTTTACCGGGAACCTACGGAACATCGCTTGTTCGCAATCATGCCATGAACGGAGCATTTAAAGAAATGTCTGCACAGGGCTTTCCTGATGAAATTGTAGAAGTAATCAGAGATTCTGTTGACTGCAATCTGTATTTTTTCAATAATAAGGTTCAGACTGAAGCTATGTATCTGATACTTACTGCTGCAATTATAATTCTGGTTGCAGTGTATATTATGATGAATATAATTAAAAACAGAAAGGCAATACAGCCACGCTGAAAACGAACCATTTAATTTATTATTTAACCAAATCAAGTTAAAAATTAAACCGTATTAAAATCAAAAGGAGTTTACACTATGATAAAACACATTGTTTGCTTTAAGCTTAAGGACAACAGCGAAAATAAAAAACAGGAAGCTAAAAAGGTGCTCCTCTCTATGGACGGACAAGTAAATCTGATCAAAGCTATTGAGGTTGGAACTGATTTTCTTTCCTCCGCACGCTCATATGATATTATTCTGCAGGTTACGCTTGAAAACAAAGAGGCACTTGATTTATATCAAAAGGACGATTATCACTGCAATGAGGTTAAGCCATATATGCATAGTGTTATGGAAAGCTCCGTTGCAGTTGATTATGAATTATAATCTATAATCTTAATAATAAAAAAACGGACAAGCAACACCCGCTCTGCAAAAGTAAAAAAGCGACAAATATATTAAGGCACCTCAAACGAGATGCCTTAATTTTTATACATATATAATTAATTGTTGATAAGCTTATCCTCTTCGTTGTTCCAGCTGTAAAGCTTACGAACTTCTGCACCGACAGCTTCTGATGGATGCTCAGCAGCAAGCTTTCTCATGGCCTTGAAATGTACCTGACGGCCTGCAGGGCTCATATCAAGAAGGAATTCCTTGGCAAATGTTCCGTCCTGGATATCGGAAAGAATCTTCTTCATAGCCTTCTTGGTATCTTCAGTGATGATTTTAGGACCTGTAATATAATCACCGTATTCAGCAGTGTTTGAGATTGAATATCTCATACCTGCGAAACCTGACTGATAAATAAGATCTACAATAAGCTTCATTTCATGAATACATTCAAAATAAGCGTTTCTTGGATCATATCCGGCTTCGCAGAGCGTTTCAAAACCTGCCTGCATCAGTGCGCAAACACCGCCGCAAAGAACAGCCTGCTCACCAAAGAGGTCTGTTTCTGTTTCTGTTCTGAAGGTTGTTTCAAGAACACCTGCACGGGCACCGCCGATGCCGAGCGCATAAGCAAGAGCCTTATCAAGAGCGTGGCCTGAAGCATCCTGCTCAACAGCAACAAGGCAAGGAACGCCTTTGCCTGCCTGATATTCCGAACGAACTGTATGACCCGGGCCTTTCGGAGCGATCATTGTAACATCAACGAACTTAGGCGGCTTAATTGTTCCGAAATGAATATTGAAGCCATGAGCAAACATAAGCATATTGCCCTCTTCAAGGTTTGGCTCAATTTCATTCTTATAAACATCTGCCTGAAGCTCATCGTTAATAAGAATCATAATAATATCAGCTTTTTTAGCAGCCTCTGCTGTTGTGTAAACCTCAAAGCCCTGTGCCTCTGCTTTGGCCCATGATTTGCTGCCCTCATACAAACCGATAATTACATTGCAGCCTGATTCCTTTAAATTAAGTGCATGTGCGTGACCCTGTGAGCCGTAGCCGATAACTGCGATTGTCTGGCCGGCAAGATAATCAAGGTTACAATCTGACTGATAATAAATTTTTGCATCTGACATAATAACTTCCTCCGTTAATATTTATTTCAGGCAGGTAATCATACAACCCACCTGTATTTTTGTTAATTCTTATTATATATTGCCTGTTGTCCAATGTCAACAGCAAATTAAAATTATTTTTAAAGGCATTCAATAGCATGAATAATATGAAGCTTCATAGCGGTTCTTGCACCCTCCGGATTTCTTTTCTTTATGAATTCCATAATCAACCGGTCATCCTTAAGATTATCCTCGCTGACATCCTGATCCTTGGTAAGAACCACAACACCTTTTTTTATTGCATTGAAAATAATCGGCATAAACTGCTTCACAAATGAATTGTGTGTTGCATTTGCAATACTTTCGTGAAACTTCTGTTCCTCAAAGGTTCTGTCTTCCCCGCTTAAAATCTTTTTTTCAATTTCTTCGCCGTAATAACAGATGGTTTCAATTTCCTCGTCTGTGGCTCTTTCTGCCGCTAAATAAGCACATTCCGGCTCAAACATAAGGCGCATTTCAAACAAATCCTCAAGCCCCGAGGCAATATCATTCAAATCGCCCGAATTGATTATGGTTGTTGAGGTAACAAAAGTGCCCTTTCCCCTTTTAATTTCAACCATTCCGTTTGTTGTCAGCACCTTTATGGCTTCTCTCAGGGTTGAGCGGCTTACTCCAAGCTCACTTGCGAAATCGTTTTCATTGGGAAGCTTATCGCCGATTGAAAAACGATTTTCAACCTCTATCATTTTTATAATACGCTGTGCAGTGCTGTCTGCAAGCATAGCTGAATTACTCATAAACACACCTCTTTTGCAATATGATAGCACACGGATATATAAAAAGTCAACAAGTTGTATGATGTCTTACAACTAAAATTTGCAAATATTTCTAAAAAATCAATCAAATGTTGGCTATTCCCTTGTAAAATATAATAAATAGTAGTAATATAGCAATGAATAATATATAATTAATTTATAAAGAAGTGGTAACATATGAATAAAGCACAGGAATTAAGATTTTATATTGAAGCGCTTTGCGTTTATGATTTAAAAAAGGATGAGGTCATTTCTTCCCTGTTAGATCTGCTGCAGAACATCAACAACGAAAAAGTGCTTGAAAAGCAGAGTGATTTTTTCAGAAAGGTAACAAGCCACGAATCCTTTGCCGGCTACGTATCCAAGCTTATCTTAACAGACGATAATGCATTTACAAAGGCTGCAGCAAGCGGAAAGGCAAATGAACTGCCGCAGGCAGTTTTAAACGGCGTAAAAAGCGACCTTGAAAAGCTGGAAGCGATTGCATTTATCAAACCTGAAGATATCTATAATTCAGTTGACAGCAGGGATTTAAAAGAGGTTTTAAAAACACTTCCTGCATGGGAAAACGGAAAAGCAGCCACGCCGCTAGAAAAAGGCTGGGATAAACAGGTTGATACACTGATTGAATATTATAAGAAGAACGGCTATGGTATGTATTCAAAGTATACGGCCTTTGCATGGCGAAACCACAGGCTTTGTCCTATCACATCAACCGACCCGATAACACTTTCGGATTTAAAAAACTACGAACTGCAGCGCAGAAAGGTTATAGACAACACCGAAAGCTTTGTTAACGGCTATCCGTCAAACAATGTTTTGCTTTACGGTGACCGAGGAACAGGAAAAAGTTCTACCGTTCATGCAGTTTTAAATGAATATGCAAAAGAAGGGCTCAGGATGATTGAAATATCAAAAAGCGATATTCCGGATCTGACATTGATAAGAGAGCTTCTTGCAGACAGCCCGATGAAATTCATAATTTTCATTGATGATTTATGCTTTGACAGTCACGATGATTCCTTCGGCGAATTAAAAGCGGCACTGGAGGGAAGCCTTTCGGGCAGAAAGCACAACACTATTATATATGCTACCTCGAACAGGCGTCATCTTATCAAGGAAAGCTTTTCCGACAGAGAAAACGACATAAACAGAAACGATATTATGCAGGAGCAGCTAAGCCTTTCAGACCGATTCGGCCTTTCCATAACATTTATTAATCCCGACAAAAAGGATTATCTTGACATTGTTGATAAAATTGCACAGGACAGAAGGCTTAACGTAAATAAAGAACGGCTGCATCTTGTTGCAGAGCAATGGGCCTCACGCAAGGGCGGAAGATCGCCGAGATGTGCAAAGCAGTTTATAGACTTTGTTGAAAGTGCAGAAATGCGGGGAAAAGAATGGTAAAATTAAGTTAAAAAAATCTTAACAAATTTCACTGTTTGTTTACCAAAATATAAAATTATGAACAAAAACGGATGATAATATAAACGCAAAAGGAGAAAAAATTATGAGCAATAAAATTCTTGTTGTAGATGATGATCTTCACATCTGCGAATTACTTAAGCTTTATCTTGAAAACGAAAACTATACGGTTTATGTTGCAAATGACGGACAGGCAGCCGTTGAAACCTTTGCTGCAAAATCGCCCGACCTTGTTTTGCTGGATATAATGCTTCCGAAAATGGACGGCTGGCAGGTTTGCCGTGAAATACGCAAAACCTCATCCGCACCTATCATTATGCTTAGCGCAAAGGGTGAAACCTTTGACAAGGTGCTTGGCCTTGAGCTTGGTGCAGACGATTATGTTACCAAGCCGTTTGAAGCAAAAGAGGTTATGGCACGAATCAAGGCAGTGCTCCGCCGTGCGAAGGGCGACGGCGAAGCTGCACCGGACGAAAAGAAAACCGTTGTATATGACAAGCTTGAAATAAATATTGTAAATTACGAGCTTAAGGTTAACGGAGTAGCAATAGATACACCGCCAAAAGAGCTTGAGCTTATTTATCACTTTGCCTCAAATCCAAACAGAGTTTACACAAGAGATCAGCTTTTGGACGAGGTTTGGGGATTTGATTATTACGGAGATTCAAGAACAGTTGATGTTCACGTAAAAAGACTTCGTGAAAAGCTTGAAGGTGTTTCAGATAAATGGACACTTAAAACAGTTTGGGGCGTAGGCTATAAATTTGAAACCAAGGAATAAAACCGATGTTTATAAAAAACAAGTTTGAATCCCTTAAAAACCGCACATCAAAATTAATTCTTGCTAATTCAAATATATTTACAAAATACTTTCTTTTGTTTGCAGCAATTTTCATCATAGTTTTTACAGTGCTTGGTTCTTCCCTTTTTATTCTTGTAAATAATTACACGGCAGATGAAAGAACCCAGCTTTTGAAAAACAATACTGCTTCCGTTTCAAATACCGTTGAAAATGTTATAAGCATTAACGATATGAATAAAAGCTACAGCCTTGAAAAGGAATTAATCTGTGAAACGCTTTCAACGATTTCCCAATCAATTGAAGCTGACGTTTTTGTTTGCGATTTAGACGGAAACATTATTTTCTGCGGTGAACGGGCAGGCTCTTTGCCCTTTTCAAAGAATATGCTTGCCTGCTCAAAGCATGATAACCTGAAAATGAGCAGCAATATTATTGAATCTGTTGCAAAGTCCGGTGAAATTGTTGAAACCACGCACATTTTAAGCCTTCAGTATTTTGTGGTCGGCAGACCGGTTATGTCTGACGGGCAAATGATCGGCGCTGTGTTTTCTCTTGCCAACACAGGCGTTCAGACTCTTGTGCTTGAATTTTTAAGAATATTTCTTGTATCTGCATTTTTCTGCCTTATTCTTGCATTCGTTTGTATATACTATTTAACGAAGAAAATGATTACTCCGCTGCATCAGATGAGCAACGCTGCAAAGCAATTTGCTGTCGGCGATTTTTCATACAGGGTTAATGCAACGGGAAATGATGAGCTGGCAGATCTTGGAAGAGCCTTTAATGATATGGCTGATGCACTTGATGCTCTGGAAGGCTCAAGGCGAAGCTTTGTTTCAAATGTTTCACACGAGCTTAAAACACCGATGACCTCAATAGCCGGATTCATAGACGGAATACTGGACGGAACAATACCGCAGGATAAGCAGCAATACTATCTTGAAATTGTAAGCGCCGAGGTGCGGCGCCTTTCCAGACTTGTTGTTTCTATGCTGAATATGAGCAAGATAGAAAGCGGCGACCTGGAAATGAAGCCATCAAATTATGATATATCAGACCAGATTATCCACATTCTTTTAACCTTTGAGCAAAAGATTGAAAATAAGAAAATAGAAATACGAGGACTTGATAACCTGAAGCAAACCTATGTTGTTGCAGATCCGGATATGATTTATCAGGCAATTTATAACTTGTTTGATAATGCCGTTAAATTTACAAATGAAAACGGATATATTGAGGTAGTGCTTAACGAGCGAAACACCGATATTGAAGTAAGCATTAAAAACAGCGGCGAGGGTATCCGGCAGGAAGAGCTTTCAAAGGTTTTTGAGCGATTCTATAAGGTTGATAAAAGCCGAAGCCTTGATTCAAAGGGCGCAGGCTTAGGGCTTTATATTGTTAAGCTTATGATTGAAATGCACGGCGGAAGAGTGATTGCAAAGAGCGACAGCACAGAAACTGCCGAATTTACATTTACTTTGCCGAAACAATTCAGCCCGATATATAAAAAGGAGAAAAAGTAAACAATGAACGAATTTGAAAACAATGAGGAATACACCTGCGAAAAACCGCAAAATGAAAATGCAGGTGAAAAAAACAATTCTGAAAACACACAGCAACCGACCGGCGAACAGAATCCTTCAGCAGAAAACACTGCCGAAAAAAGCGCTGATGTTGAAAGCAACACAACCTATCATTATTCCTATGCTTCTGCAAATCATCAGAACCAAAACGCATACGGCAATCCGAATCCGCAGCAAAACAGTGCACAATACAGCACTTATAATGCATATAACACAGAATCTGCAGGCTATGCAGAAGCTCCCGTTCACAAAAAGAAAAATAAAACTGTTATAACCCTGATTATTGTTTTCGGCGTTTGCGCAGTGCTTGCCATTGTCGGCCTGTTTGTTGCAGCATCAATTGGCGCAGATAAGTATAAGTTCAACAACAGCAGCAATTCCGATACAACAAATCCATCAGCACAGGTTGATGCAGCAGATCAGGCAGAGGTTCCGGAAAAAAATGCATCCGGTGATTTAACTGTTGCAGGCGTTGCAAAAAATGTTGTGGATTCCTGCGTTGGAATTACGGTTTACACACAGGCAACCAATTACAGCAACTTTTACGGCTATGGCTCCCAGAATAACAACGGAGAGCAGGTTCAATCCGGTGCAGGCTCGGGAGTGCTTATGCTTGAAAGCAACGGAAAAACATATATTTTAACGAATGCACACGTAATAAGTGATGGTTCAAAATTCACTGTTACTCTTAACGATAAAACCGAATATGAGGCTGCAATGGTAGGTTATGATTCGCAGACCGACATCGGGGTTCTTTCAATAAACAAAACAGGTCTTAAAATTGCCGAATTCGCCAAATCAGACCAAACTGTTTTGGGCGAACAGGTTATTGCAATCGGCTGTCCCGGCGGGCTTGATTTCCTCAACAGCTTATCAAGCGGATATGTTTCAGCACTTGCAAGACCTATTCAGTCTACCATCGGCTACAACACAGAGTGCATTCAGATAGATGCTTCCATTAATCCGGGCAACAGCGGCGGCGGATTGTTCAATATGCAGGGGCAGGTAATTGGAATTAACTCTTCAAAAATTGCCGCCACGGAATACGAGGGTATGGGCTTTGCAATTCCGAGCAATACAGCTATTGCAACTGCAAACAGCCTGATTAAGGTTGGATATGTAGAGGGCAGAGCAAAGCTTGGTATAACCTATAAAAGCTTAACCTCATATTCAAATGCAAGTGCAATCGTAAATGCCCTGAATCAGCTTGGTTTTGAGAATGCCTCGGGAACAATGGTAATTAATGATGTTTCCAATGATTCAGACCTTATAAACAAGGATATTCAGCCTTATGACATGATTGTTGCCGTAAACGGAGACACGATGGTTTCAACAGATGTTATGACCTCTGTTCTTGCAAAGAGCAAGCCCGGCGATAAAGTTAAGCTTACCATTGCACGAATCAAAAATAATCAGATAGATACCTTTGAAATAGAATGCACGCTTATCGAATCTAAAGGATAATTATCATAAATACAGCTTTCCCCAATCTGATTAGATTGGGGAATTTTTGTGCCGCTTTTCCCCAACAGACATAAAATGTATTGATAAAAAGGGGAGATAATTATGGCAGCAATTAGCTTATGTATGATTGTTAAAAGCGAAGAAAATGTGCTTTCCAGATGTCTTGAAAGCATTAAAAACGCCGTTGATGAAATCATAATAGTTGACACAGGAAGCACAGACCGAACAAAAGAAATAGCAGAAAAATACACGAATAAGGTTTTTGATTTCAAATGGGTTGATGACTTTTCAAAGGCACGTAATTTTTCCTTTTCAAAGGCAACGAAAGATTATATTATGTGGCTTGATGCGGATGATATTGTATCCGAAAAAAACCGTGAAAAGCTCATTGAATTAAAAAATAGAATTCAAGATACAGATGTAATTATGATGAAATATATCACTGCATTTGACGAGAACGGCGAGGCCGCCTTCTCTTTTTACAGGGAAAGGCTTATCAGAAGAGCTTCAAATCCGATATGGAAGGGCAGAGTGCATGAGGCAATCGAGCCAAACGGAAGCATAATTTACAGCGATATCGAAATAGAACACCATTCCATTAAAACGGAATACAGCAGAAGAAATCTTACTATTTACGAAAAGCAAATCAAGGATGGAGAGCCGCTGCAGCCAAGAGATAAATTCTATTACGGCCGAGAGCTTTATTACCACAATCAATATAGCAGAGCAATAGAGGTGCTTTCTGATTTTACAGAAAGCAAAGCCGCCTGGTTTGAAAATAAAATTGAAGCGTACAGAATACTCTCCCACTGCTATCGCACAGCAGGTAAAATTGATGATGCCCTGCGTGCTCTTTTCAGTTCCTTTTCTTATGATATTCCAAGAGCTGAAATCTGTTGTGAAGCAGGAAACCTGTTTATGATTAAAGAGCAATACAATCAGGCTGTTTATTGGTTCAAACTTGCTTTGGAATTACCAAAAGAAGAAAAAAGCGGTGGTTTTAACAACATCAGTGCACAGGGATATCTTCCATGCATCCAGCTTTGTGTTTGTTATGATAGGCTTGGGAATCATGCCGAAGCTGAAAAATACAATAATATGGCAGGAAAATACCGTCCCTGCTCTGCCGCTTACCTTCAGAATGTTGAATATTTTAATACCTTGCACCAAAGGAATGTATTTTGAATAAATTAAATATAGGTGTGTTATACACCTATATTTAATGGAGGATTATAAACTATGCATTTGAATACAAATATTTACAATGGAAATAATTGTGAAAATGAACGGAAATGTGATTGCGGCGTAACACATATCTGCTGCTGCGCACACGGAATCACAGGTCCAACAGGTGCAACAGGTCCAACAGGTGCTACGGGTGCAACAGGTCCCGCCGGCGGTCCGACCGGCCCTGCCGGTGCAACAGGCGCTACTGGTCCAACAGGTTCAACGGGTGCTACAGGTGTAACGGGAGCAACGGGACCTACGGGTGCCGCAGGAACCAACGGAGCTATGGGTCCAACGGGACCCACCGGCGCTACAGGTGCAAACGGCATAGACGGAACAAACGGGGCTATGGGACCTACAGGACCTACAGGCGCTACTGGAGCCACCGGTCCAACCGGCGTAACAGGCGCCACGGGTGCTACCGGTCCTACAGGTCCGACGGGTGCTAACGGTGCTACCGGTCCTACAGGCCCAACGGGTGCAACAGGCGCAAACGGTGCTACCGGTCCTACAGGTGCGACAGGCGCAGTGGGTGCAACCGGACCAACAGGTATTACCGGTCCGACAGGTCCTACAGGTCCTGAAGGAGATGGTTTAGCAGCATATGGCGGAAAATATAATGATGCACCGCAGACGCTTAACCTTACACTCGGAGGCACAACAGTTGTTCCGCTTCCTACTAATATGGCATCTTCTAATGTAACCTATACCCCTGCAAACAGCATAACCATTGGCGAAACAGGCGTATATGAGATTAATTATTCAAGTAATTTATCAGCAGCTTTAGGAACAACGGTAACAATGGCTGTTCGCCGAAACGGAACAAATATCCCATCAACCGTAATTTCAAGACTGCTTTCCGTTGGTGTAAGTTCATTATATAACGGAAGCACGATTGTAAATCTTACAGCAGGCGATGTTATCAGTATGGCACTATCGGCACTCCTTGCCGTAGGTGTAACTCTTGGGAATGGTGTAAGCGCTACGCTTACTGTTAAAAAAATAGATTAATACAAAAAAGCTGTATGCGTGCTATACTCATACAGCTTAATTTTTTAACAGATAATCCTTTATAATCTACTTAATGCAAAAAAGTATCCCCAAATCGAGGATACATATACTTCATATTCACACTATGGATTGCATTAAGATACTAAATGCGAGCAAATGATATCCTCAAAAGAGTTTATTAATTTTATCATATTACTCACCTGCCTTTTTTATATTCTATTAACATACTGCATTTAAAAAGTCAATTTCGGAAAAGATACCATATAACAGCGTTTTCGATTACATTTTATCATAATAAAAAAGCACCAAAAATGGTGCTTTTCTATTATGGTGGAGATGGCGGTAATCGAAACCGCGTCCTAAAGCATATCCTCAAGGCTTTCTTCGTGTACAGTTTGTTCTTTAAGTTATCCCCTCACAAAACGGCAGCAAACAGCCTTTTTGCTACGGTAGGCTCTTATACCTGATGAAAGCCGAGCCAATCTTTCATTCATGTTCGCCACTAAGTCGACGCCTTATTCAGAGCCGTGGCACTCACTGATAAGACGAAAGCTGCAATCAGGCAGCTAAAGCTACTGAATTATTTTTGTCAGTTAATTTTAAAGTGTTACTTTTAAAGCGGTGCAACTCCGCTACACGCTTACCAAGATTCCCTGCCCCAGTCGAAATCCTTTCATCCCCATATTTAATTACACGCAAAAAAAATGTTTTAATATCGTTCCTTCAAAGCCCTGTCTATCGTTCTTTCAGCATCTCTTTTGGCGGCAACCTCACGTTTATCATGAAGCTTTTTGCCCTTGCAAAGCCCGATTTCAAGCTTTGCCCTGCCATTCTTAATATAAAGCTGAAGCGGAACAATACTTAAGCCCTGCTGCTGGCTTTGGCCAAACAGCTTCATAATTTCCTTTTTATGAAGCAGAAGCCTTTTCTTTCTCATCGGATCCCTATTAAAAATATTGCCCTGCTCATATGGTGAAATATGCATACCGATTGCAAACATTTCCCCATTATCAACACTGCAGAAGGAATCCTTTAAATTAACTCTGCCGTTTCGGATGGATTTAATCTCTGTTCCGTAAAGCTCAATACCCGCTTCATAGGTTTCAAGAACAAAATAATCGTGATAAGCTTTTTTATTTCTTGCGATTACCTGTTCTGTTTCCTTTTTATCCAAGCCTATCACTCCTTTTTACCGAGCAACGAAAAAAGCTGTTATAATATGGTTCAGCCGATTGTTTTTCATTGCATCATTTTAAATCTTAGTTAAATAAGACTTCTTCCCTCAATTGCTCTTGAAAGGGTAACCTCATCTGCATATTCAAGATCACCGCCGACAGGAACACCATAGGCAAGCCTTGAAACAGCTATACCCATCGGCTTAAGCAAGCGGCTGATATACATCGCAGTTGCTTCACCCTCAACAGTAGGGTTTGTTGCCATAATAACCTCTTTCACCTCGCCGTCTGAAAGGCGGGCAAGAAGCTCTTTAATTCTTATCTGATCCGGGCCTTTATTCTCCATAGGCGAAATTGCGCCATGCAGAACATGATATGTTCCCTTAATAATATGTGTTCTTTCGATTGCCATAACATCACGCGGATCTTCAACAACACAGATTTCGCTTTTATCTCTTTTTTCATTTTTACAGATAGAGCACAAATCATCATCCGCAAGGTTACAGCAGATTTTACATTGCTTGATTTTTGTGTGGGCATCTGTTATTGCCGTTGCAAAAGCATTTGCCTCTTCATCACTTAAACCAAGCACATAATACGCCATTCGCTGAGCAGATTTATGCCCTATGCCCTGCATTCTCTCAAACTGATCTATCAAATTCTGAAGAGGCGCCAAATTATAAGCCATAGCTACTCCTTAATGCTTTTTAAAGTCCCGGGATATTCAATCCGCCTGTAACAGACTGAAGCTCACGTTCTGATTCTTCCTCAATCTGGCGCATAGCTTCATTGAGCGCAGCAACAAGCATATCTTCCAGCATTTCTACATCTTCAGGATCAACAACTTCGGGATTTATGCCAATAGCCTTAATCTCATGCTTTCCTGTTACGGTAACCTCTACCATACCGCCGCCGGATGAAACAATATATTCCTTTTCTGCAAGCTCAGCCTGCTTCTTTTCAATATTTTCCTGCATTTTCTGCGCCTGTCTGAGCATATTCTGCATATTCTGCGGGCCTCCGCCCATTCCCTGTGGAAGTCTTGCCTTCATATTTCTTCTCCTTTATTTTAAATTTATTCAATATTTACATTAATATTGCCCTGTGCTTTGGAAATTAAATCTTCAAGAGGGTCTTTTTTTTCATTTTTCTCTTCGCTGTTTCTAAAAATTCCAAGCTTATACCGCTTGCCCGTAACATCAAAAACAGCCTGCCTGATTGCTTTTTTATGCGTTGGCATAGCTATAAACTGCTTAAGCATCGGATTCGAGCTTTCAAAAAGAAAATACTCTCCCCTTATATATGCTGTTGCACCATTTAAAATACCATAAATTCCGATATCGGTTTTATAGATAATTTCCATAAATTCAGCCCATTCGGCAAATTCTGTCTGAACAATCTCCTGCTGTGGTTCAGGTACCGTTTCAGCAGGCGGTTCCTGAACAGGAGGTGCCTCTGCCGTAACTTCATCAAACGGCGGCTCAAACGCAATTTCAGGTTTTAAAGCTTCGTTGCTTTCAACCGGCTTTTCAATATCAAAGTTTTCCTGCTTCTCTGCCCTTTCCTTTTCGGAAGAAACAGACTGAACCTGTGGTATACTTTCAGCCTTCGTCTGTTCAGAACTTACAACCGTTTTAACAGGCTGTGACGGAGATAGGCTTACTCCGTTTTTAACCGCTCTTTCAAGAGATGCAATTCTGTCCAGAACAGCCTCCGGCGAAGAATCAAGCTTTGGCTGACACAGCTTTACAAAGCACATTTCCATTTCAATACGGGCATTTGCTCCGCCTTTAATAACCGTTAAAGTATTCTGAAATAAATCCAAGGCAAAAATAACCTTTGCAAGCGTAAAGCTTTCCGTGCTTTTTACAATTGTATCATATTCATCATCGGTACAGATAATAAGTTCTCTGCTTTTCTTAACAGTTTTAACAATAAGAAAATTTCTGAAATGATTGATCATTTCAACGCAAAGACGCTCCATATCATAGCTGTTCTGATGCAGCCTGCTGATAACATTCAACGCATCACCGCTGCTTTGATTGCAAACGGCGTCCGAAAGCTCATACAATGCTTCCCTGCCCGCAATTCCGGCAACCTCGGAAACAAGCCTTGAATCAATACGTCTGCCTCTGCCTGCACACTGATCAAGAATAGAGAGCGCATCTCGCATTCCGCCGTCTGCAATACGGGAGATAAGGATTGCCGCATCATCATCAAGCTGCATATTTTCAAATCCTGCAACTTCCTTTAGCCTTAAGGCCATTGTTTCAGGCTGAATACGCTTGAAATCAAAGCGCTGGCATCGGGAAAGGATGGTTGCAGGCAGCATATGCACCTCTGTTGTTGCAAGAATAAAGATAACATGCTCGGGCGGCTCTTCAAGCGTTTTTAAAAGCGCATTAAACGCTCCCTTGGAAAGCATATGAACCTCATCAATAATATAAACACGGTATCTGCCCCTGGTTGGAGTATAATTGGCTTCCTCCCTTAAATCACGGATGTTATCAACACCGTTGTTTGAAGCGGCATCTATTTCAACAACATCATAAATGCTGCCGCTGTCAAGACCTTTGCAGACCTCACAGACATTGCAGGGCTCGCCGTTTTCGTTATGTTCGCAGTTTACAGCCTTTGCAAGAATTTTAGCACAGGTGGTTTTACCTGTTCCTCTTGACCCTGTAAAAAGATAAGCATGGGATATTCTGTTTTCTTTAATTTCATTAATCAGTGTTGATGTAACATGCTCCTGCCCGTATACATCCGAAAACACTTTAGGCCGATATTTTCGATATAAAACCTGATACATAATTCCCACCGCCTTTTAAACAAAAAAATGCAGTTGCATTCTTAACGTAACGTACAGACTTGTCTGCGGCGCACAGAATAATCCACTTATTGCTGCTCGGTTCCCCGCCTGACAAGGTTCGTAGCATCCCGTCGCACAGGGCCCATACGCTACGCTAAAAATGCAACCGCTTATACTAATGATAATATTATAATAACCACAATCTGTTTCCGAAATCGGAAATTCGGGCAGATTGGTGAATGCCTTGATATATTTTTCTCCGCTCTGCGATAGATTAGATATATTATAAACTATTTTTACTCTGAAATCAATACCTTTTCTATTTCAGCAAAATAGATATAATGCATATCGTTATCACTATACCATTTTTCCTTGATATCCGTATCAATAAAGCCTTTTTCATCAAGAAGCTGACAGGCCATTTTTCTGCATATCAAAACAATTTTTGCTTCCTTGAAATAAGGCGCATTTTCCGTATAAACAGGCGTAAGCCCCGTTTCCTTTATCTTATCATAATCTCTTCCGCTTTTCGAGCCGCAAAATTTTAAAGCATCCCTGCTTTCATCCTTCATGAAGCAAAGTGAAAAATGTGTTTCGTTATCCACTAATCCCTTGGTATATCTGCTTTCACGAACATAAACCGTTGCCGTATCCTTGCCCCAAAGCTCACCGATACCTCCCCATGATACTGTCATGGGATTGCAGCCTTCACCATCCCTTGCAGTAAGAAGCGCCCAATCATTTGCAATCAGCCTTACTGCATTTTCCTTTATCTCTCTTACATTTATTTCTTTCATATATAACACCTCTTTAATATTATATTAAACCAACATTTAAAATCAACCAAAAGCATTTTTCAAATATAAAAAGCGGGACGATGCGGGCACCGTCCCCTACAAATATTTATAAATTATATACCTTCGGATAATGATTTAAAGAACTTACCAGCTTCCGCCGCCGCCACCGCCGGAACCGCCGCCTGCGAAACCGCCACCGCCGCCCGAAAAGCTTCCGCCTGACGAGCTTTGAGGTGCAGATGTCATAGATGCTGCGGCTGAATTATAAGTGCTGTTCATAAAATGCCAGAACATCATTCTGTCAAATGCCGAACCGCCGTACCACTGAGGAGGTTCAAGGGCAATACTTTCAAAATTCTTTGTCCATTTATCCGACACACCCAACACATATGCATAAGGAAGAATATCATAATAATATTCAGGATTTTCATCTACAAGAGTTTCAAGCCTTTCCTTTTCGGCAGTTTCAAGGAATTTTTTAAAGCCCATTATTCTTTGAAGATATTCATGCCCCTTATCTGTTCTTCTTCTGATAAAGAAGGAGAACACAAGCGAAACAATTGCTGTTATGATTCCTGCAGCAAGTGCAATGGTTTTTTCACTGCCGCCGATTGTTCCCGAATGAATAAAGCAGGCTGCTATGCCGCTTGCAACGGAAAGCAAAACGCCAAGCACAACAAACCTCTGGGATTTCACATCGAAAACCAACTTTCTGTTTTCAGCGGTATTAACCATATCCGTTATTTTTTCTATAGTTTTATAAAACTTATTCTGCAGGTCCTTTGAAGTTACGCTTGTTTTATTTTTAAACAAGCCGTTAAAGAAAACATGTTTGCACTTGTCATGCCCATTATATGTCTGTTTAACACGCTCAATTACAAAATCTGTTTTTAAGCCGATAAGCTTTTTCTGCTCGGTCTGATTGATTTTGATATAGCCCTCATTTGCAAGCTCTATCATAAGCGGAATCGTATCTCTGCCTGTAATCATGCCGTTTTTCCAAAAAGCAACATCAAGACTGCTCATATGATCCGGAGGGTAGAATTCAACCACCTCTATAACCTTTTTATCTCTGCCGAATTTAAACCAAAGAACAAAAACAGCTATCAGAACAGCCAACGGAATAAACACCATTGCTGCCAGCCTTGCATAATAAGCTGCCATATTAAAATAGAAGTATCCCTCGGGAAGTTCAAGCCTTAAGGTTAATGCCTCATATGGTTCCAATTCCTTTGTTACCTTGCCGCTGATTTCATTTCCGACAACTTCATACTGTATTGTATCCGTGCCGACAGTGCCGTAAGCCCCTGTTGAAAGGCCAAGCTTTTTTGCATCAAATTCCTTTGGCATAGAAACATTAAAGGTTACTTTATCAATATACGTATCCCATTCGGAACCGATAATATTGAAGTAAAGTTCATCAAAGCCCTCACCGATATCCCTGCCCATAACATAGGAATAAGATATGGAATAGTCGTGCGGTCCAAGAACCGTTCTGTCCTCATCACCTATCTGAACAACATAGTAATTTCCTTCTGTATACGTGTCATAATTATCACTCACGGAAACATTTTTTATCTTTGCTTCAGTAACACCTGTTGATCCGTCTGCCCGTTCAACATAATTCGCAGTTGGAATTTTCCTGAAAATTCCATGCTTCTCAACATTGAAATATGCAGAAATATTTTCAGTTATTTCAAGCGTATTGTTTTCAAGAACGTTTATGGAAACATCATAACTTTCAAAATAATAATCTTTATAAGGATGCTTTTTGCCGCCGTAAAGATTAGCAAAATCATCGGCAAAAGCCGGAACGGTAGCGGAAACCAGAAGCAAAAGCACAGATATAAAAAGCAATATCCTATTAACGGATTTCATTAGAATTCCACCTTTACAGCTTCTCTTTCAGCAGTATTTTCAATGGCAAACATCTGCTTTGCTTTAAAATGAAACATAGATGCAATTATGCTGGACGGAAACATCTGAACCTTATTATTATAAAGCTTAACAACTGCATTATAGAATTTTCTTGCATTTGCAATATCATTTTCCGTGCTGTTAAGCTGATTCTGAAGATTCATAAAATTCTGATTTGCTTTTAAATCCGGATACTGCTCCGCAACAACATTGATGCTTGCTATGCCCCTTGAAATTTCCTTGTTTGCTTCAATTTTTTCTTCATCGGACAAATTGTTATATCCGCCGTTTCTTACAGCAATAACCTTTTCAAGTGTTTCAGCCTCGTGCTTTGCATAGCCCTTAACCGTTGAAACAAGATTGGGGATTAAATCCCAGCGCTTTTTAAGATAAACATCCATTGTTGCAAAAGCCTCATCAACAGAGTTCCTTTTTCTGATCAGTGCGTTATAGGTTGCTCCGATATAAATTGCAATAAGCAACAGAACAGCAACAATAACAACAGCAATAATAATATGTTCCATAATCATTTTCCTTTCTTATTTAAAACTATGATAATATTTTATCATACTGCAATATAATAAACAATATTTTTTCATCAGGAATTTAAGGATTCATCTCAAAACATCCGAAACACGATATCTTAAACACACCGTTGCATGAAACAAAAACGGGCGGATACAATCCGCCCATGCAAATAAATCTGATTTTTATACACCGGAATATGCACTGAAGCCGCCGTCAACCGGAATACTTACGCCCGTGATAAAGCCGCTGTATTCCTCATCGCAGAGGAACAGAAGCGTTCCGTCCAGCTCTTCTGCTTCGCCGAAGCGGTTCATAGGCGTTGCCGCAAGGATCTTTTTTGTTCGTTCCGTCGGCGTACCATCCTCATTCCAAAGAAGTGTTTTATTTTGATTGGTTGAGAAAAATCCCGGAGCAATCGCATTAACACGAATCCCGACAGGTGCAAAATGAGTAGCCATCCATTCCGTAAAATTCTTAACGGCTGCCTTTGCTGCCGAATAAGCAGGAATTCTGGTCAGCGGCCTGTAAGCGTTCATAGATGTAACCATAACAATGCAGGCGTTTTCCTTTTCAACCATATCACTGGCAAAAACCTGGGTAGGAATAAGTGTGCCGAGAAAATTAAGGTTGAATACAAAGCTGATTCCCGCCGGATCAAGATCAAAGAAAGTCTTTACATTCTCATCCTTCTGAATAAGATCAATCTTTTCAAGCGTATCCTTCGTAGTAGTGCCCTTCGGATTGTTTCCGCCGGCTCCGTTCAAAAGAATATCGCAGGTACCAAGCTTTTCAGCAACAACATTTCTTGCATTCTGCATGGAATCCAATTCCAGAACATTGCAGGCAACAGCAATTGCCGTGCCGCCGTCTGCATTAATCTCATCAGCACATTTCTGCGCTGCAGCTTCATTTAAATCAAGAACGGCAACCTTGCATCCCTGCTTTGCAAGCGTTTTTGCAAATGCGCCGCAAATAACACCGCCGCCGCCGGTTACAACAGCAACCCGTCCGTTTAAGTTTTCGTGTTTCATTTTATGATTCCTTTCTGCTTTTTTCAACTGCTTCCCACAGGCCGTTCAGATAGCTTACACCAAGTGCCCTGTCGTAAAGGCCGTAACCCGGTCTTGCAACTTCACCCCATATCATTCTGCCGTGGTCAGGACGGATATAGCCGTCAAAGCCAACCTCCTGAAGCGCCTTAACAATTTCATACATATCAAGTGAGCCTGCGCTGCTTTCATGAGAGGTTTCATTAAACCATTGATTATTAATGGAAACATTGCGAAGATGTGCAAAATAAATTCTGTTTGAAATAACCGGGTCTTTGATGATATCAACCATATTGTTATTCGGGCTTGCACCGAGTGAGCCTGTGCAAAGTGTAATGCCATTATATTTATTATCAACCATTGTTAAAAGCTTCTTAATGGCTTCTTTGCCCGTAATAATACGGGGAAGTCCGAAAATGCTCCACGGCGGATCATCCGGATGAATTGCCATTTTAACATCGCATTCCTCGCAAACAGGCATAATAGCTTCAAGGAAATATTTTAAATTTTTCCACAAATCATCTGCCGTTACACCTTTATATTTTTCAAAAAGCTCTTTGATTTCTCCCATTCGTTCCGTTTCCCATCCGGGCATCGCATAGCCGTTTGAATTGCTGTCTATCTCTCGGAACATATCCTCGGGAGATTTCCCCTCTACCTGCTTTCCGTCATAGCAAAGGCAGGTTGAACCATCGGGAAGCGGCATATAAAGATCTGTTCGTGTCCAGTCAAATACCGGCATAAAATTATAACAGATACATTTAACGCCAACCTTTGAAAGATTTCTTATTGAGGTTTTATAATTTTCAATAAGTCTGTCCCTTGCAGGCAAACCAAGTTTAATATCCTCATGCACATTAACGCTTTCTATACATTCCATGGAAAGACCTGCGGCTGTAATTTCATCATACATTTTCTGAACTCTGTCCATTGTCCAGGCTTCGCCTGCAGGCAAATCATGCAGCGCAGGAACAACGCCGACTACATTCGGAATCTGCCTGATTTGCTCAAGACTGACAGTATCAAGCTCTTTTCCGAACCAACGAAAAGTCATCTGCATATATTTCTACCTCCTGTTTTTTCCATTTCATTTTATCATATATAAAAATTTTTTCAACACAAAGAAAAAATTTTTTCGGCAGAATTAATCATTTGTTTAGGAAATGAAGTGTAATCCGAACCTTCCCATTGACTACAGAACTATTTGCCGAACAGAAGCTCCGTTTCCCTGCCGATATCCTGAATACACTTGTATTTTCCCGTAATTGTGCATCCATTCTCTTTCATATCAATGTTGATATCCTCTGACAGAATTTCGCATTCTCCAAGCTCATCCTTTTTCTTTTTTTCCAGCTCTGATTTTGCAAGTGCCTCAAGCTCGGCATCGCTTATTGAAACCGTTTGCGTTTCAAAATAATCACAGTGATTTTTTATAATGCCTATCGGCAGACGATATTCATTTACAGCTAAATATTTTTTTTCAACTTCCTCTATAGTATTTCCCGCATCCTTCTGAAAATAAAGCGGAATTTCGAAACCGAAAATAAAAAGAGAATTATAATCCTTGCTGTAGGTTGAAATCTTTTCATCCTGATTTCTGTTTACATGAATTGAAATTTCATCATTAACCTCCGCCAACACGCTTCCGTATGCATGGGTATAATGGTTTTTTTTATCAACCTCGCTTTCACGTACTCCCGAAATAAGCAAATCACCTGCGGTTACCGCCTCCCCCTCCTGTACTGCTGCCCAGCCTCCGAGCACCTCAAGGCGAACAATTACGCCGTCCTTGGCAGCCTTGACATTTGTTGCTTTCTTATTATCAACAAGCTTTGGTTTATTTACCGTTTCATTAATTTCAATAGAAGCAGTTGATCCTATTTTGTTAATGGATATCCATGCAACATCCTCAAAATCCGCCATTATTGCAATTTCAAGCTGTTCCTTGTCAACAAGATCCCAGCGCGTTCCTATCTTAAATCCGTTTTTTGCAAGATAATCAACTATTTTAACCTCCGTAACCCTGTCGTTTCCCGAAACAGTTATATTCCAGACAAATCCGCCCATAAAGGAAACAAAAAAAACAAAATAAAGAATTCCGACAAAAAAACCCCACCTGTTATTCAATGGAGACAAAAGGAAGGGAAAGCCCTTTCGTTTAAATATTTTAACCCTTCCTCCGTGTAAAAAAGCAATTTTATGAAGTGCCTTGTATGTTTTTATTTTGGCTTCTGCCGTCAGCATATCATTTTTAACACATATATTTTTCAAATACATTCCCTGTGCATAGCAATCGTTTATAAAATCCTCTTTAAAGCCGCCTGTATAGCTGAATTTAACATATCCTAAAAGCCACCTGAAAAATCTAATCAGCATCCGAAAACTCCACGCTTAAAATCGTTCCCTGAACAACGGCGCCCTCTGTAGTCAGTGAATTGATATGCAGATCATAGCCCAAAAAGGTAACGGCTCTTTTGCCGATATTCAGTTTTATTCTGTCTGATGAATATTCAAGGATGGATTTCAAGCCGTCTACAACACACTCAAAATTGCCTATAATTTCAAGATGCGGCTCACCTGTATAATACTCAATCGGGAAATCCGTAAGCTCCCGCAAGGATATTTTTCTCATAAAATCACCATTAATTTATATGATTTATATAGGTGATAATATGAAGATAAAAAAAGATTTCATCATGCTTTTATTCCTGCTTTCGGCAGCAATCCTTCTGATAGCTTTTTCATCGAGCGCAAAAAGCGGTGCACTTAACGGACTGGAAATGGCAGGCAGGATTGTCATCCCATCCCTTTTACCGCTTTTGATTATTTTTAATCTGATTGCCAATGCCGAAACAAAAAATATAATAGAAAAGATATTGGCTCCGTTTACGGAAAAAATCCTTCGGCTGCCCAGAAGCACAGGGAGCACAATTTTCTTCGGCCTGATCGGCGGATATCCAACAGGTGCGCTGTTAACGGAAAATCTGTATGATCATGCGGATATTGACAAAGAAACGGCAAAAAGGCTTTTAAGATTCAACGTAAACGGCGGAGCAGCGTTTATTATTACGGCAACGGGAACTGCCGTTTTAAAAAGCCAAAAGGCTGGAATCATTCTTTTTGTTTCAACAACTGCTTCCGCACTCCTTATTGCATTTTTATCTTCTTTTCATTACAAAAAAATCAAGTATCCGGATTCCGGCCGCTTTGCCATGCCCCTTGGCGAAGCCCTAAACAAAAGCACCGAAAGCTCCGTTCGGGCCGTGCTGAACATTGCAGCGTATATTGTTTTGTTTTCTGCAGTCAGCAATATCCTGACCATACCGCAGCCGCTGGTACCTGTTTTTGAAATAACAAACGGAATCGTTGAATACTCCGGCTTTTTTACATTGCCCGAGCTTGCGGGGCTTTTATCATTTGCAGGATTGTGCATCCATTTTCAGCTTTTATCCATAATAAAAAAAGTGGGAATGAACTATTTTGATTTTTTTGTATGGCGGATTATTCATTCCCTTATATCCTACGGAATATGCTTTTTGCTTTTACAGGCATTTCCGTCAGAAGCCGCCGTTTTTTCAAATCTGGCAGATGTAACGGCTGAGCCGATAAGTGTTAACTCTGCTCTTTCGGTTCTTATGATATTGGGTTGTGCCGTAATTATACTGGATATCGAAAGCAGAAAAAGAAAAATTTAACTGTTTTCGGTAATTTTCAACAAAAAAATTTAAAAAATTTATATGCAATAAGCAAAAAATTTTATGTTTTTTTTATGGATTTATACTAAATATTAATATATAATATGAGGCGTACGGAAATTCGTATAATATACATAGAAATGAGGACAAAAATGGAAACTCTTGCATTTGAAGGTACTCTTGAACAGGAGAAAGAGCTTAAGGCCGTTTTCAAAAAATACGAAAATGTTCCGGGAAGACTTATGCCTGTACTTCAGGACGCACAAGGTATTTACGGTTATCTTCCGATAGAGGTTCAGCAGATGATTGCGGACGCACTTGAAATATCCCTTTCCGAGGTTTACGGCGTTGCAACTTTTTACAGCCAGTTCAGTCTTACTCCAAAGGGTCAGAATCAGATTTCGGTTTGCCTTGGTACTGCTTGCTATGTTAAAGGCGCAGACAAGGTGCTTGAGGAAATCGAAGACCAGCTTGGAATTAAGGCAGGAGAATGCACGGCAGACAGAAAATTCAGCATAGATACATGCAGATGTGTTGGTGCCTGCGGACTTGCCCCTGTTATTATGGTAAATGACAAGGTTTACGGCAAGGTTACTCCCGATCAGGTAAAAACAATTCTTGATGAATACAGAAATAAGGAAGAAGGTGCTGAATAATGACAATAGAAGAACTTAAAAAGATAAAAGAAGAAAATCTTGATATTGTTAAGGTCCGCCGACTTGTTGCCGAAGAGGGTGTAAAGCTTGCAAAAAATACTGCTTACAGAAAGCAGGTGCTTGTTTGCGGAGGAACAGGATGCACCTCTTCCAGCTCAATGCTTGTTATTGAAGCACTTGAAAAAGAGCTTGAAGAAAAGGGTCTTGATGATATTCTTGTTGTCAAAACAGGTTGCTTCGGCCTTTGTGCTTTAGGTCCGATTATGATTGTTTATCCCGAAGGTTCATTTTACAGTCAGGTAACAGCAGCTGAGGTGCCTGAAATCGTTGCAGGTCATCTTGTTGAAGGCGGAGAGCCTGTTAAAAAATATCTTTACTCGGAAACAGTTCACGAGGACGGCTCAACCATTCCTCTTTCCGAAACTGCATTCTACAAGAAGCAGATGAGAATCACACTTCGCAACTGCGGTGTGATTGATCCTGAAAATATAAAAGAGGCTATTGCTTCCGATGCTTACTTTGCTCTGGAAAAGGTGCTTACTACAATGAAGCCGCAGGATGTTATTGATGAGCTTCTTGCAGCAGGCCTTAGAGGAAGAGGCGGTGCAGGCTTCCCTACAGGACGCAAATGGGCTTTTGCAATGGCACAGGAAAACGACACAAAGTATGTTTGCTGTAATGCCGATGAAGGCGACCCGGGCGCATTTATGGACCGTTCAGTTTTAGAGGGTGACCCTCACGCTGTTATCGAAGCAATGGCTATTGCAGGTTACACAATCGGATCAAGCCAGGGCTATGTTTATGTTCGTGCCGAATATCCTATTGCCGTTCAAAGACTTCAGATTGCTATTGAGCAGGCAAGAGAATACGGCTTGCTCGGCGAAAACATTTTCGGCACAGGCTTTAACTTTGATATAGACATCAGACTTGGTGCAGGTGCATTCGTCTGCGGTGAAGAAACTGCACTTATGACATCCATTGAAGGTCACAGAGGCGAGCCGCGTCCGCGTCCTCCGTTCCCTGCAATCAAGGGACTCTTCGGAAAGCCAACCATATTAAACAATGTTGAAACATACGCAAACATTGCACCGATTATTCTGAAAGGTTCCGAATGGTATTCTACTATCGGAACAGAGGGATCAAAGGGAACAAAGGTATTTGCACTCGGCGGTAAAATCAATAACGTTGGCCTTGTTGAAGTGCCTATGGGAACAACAATCCGTGAAATTGTTGAGGAAATCGGCGGCGGAATTCCGAACGGAAAGAAATTCAAGGCTGCCCAGACAGGCGGACCTTCAGGCGGTTGTATCAGTGCTGAATATCTTGATGTGCCGATTGATTATGACAACCTTATTCAGATTGGCTCTATGATGGGTTCAGGCGGTATGATTATCCTTGACGAAGATACCTGTATGGTTGACATCTCAAAATTCTATCTTGAATTCACAGTTGATGAAAGCTGCGGTAAATGCACACCTTGCCGTATCGGAACAAAGAAGCTTCTTGATTATCTTACCAAGATAACAGAAGGCAAGGGCGAAATGGAAGACCTTGATAAAATTCAGGAACTTGCAAATCATATGAAGAGCTCTTCACTTTGTGCATTAGGTCAAACGGCGGCTAACCCGATTCTTTCAACAATGAACGCCTTCGGCGATGAGTATCTTGCCCATATTAAGGACAAGAAGTGCCCTGCAGGCGTTTGCAAAGCTCTTTTATCCTTTACGATTGATGCTGATAAGTGCCGCGGATGTACACTTTGCGCAAGAAACTGCCCTGTAAGTGCAATAAGCGGTAAGGTTAAAGAGCCTCATACAATTGATCCTGAAAAATGTATTAAATGCGGACTTTGCATAAGCAACTGTCACTTTAATGCGATTGAAAAGAGATAAGGAGGGAAAATAATAATGGTAAATCTTAAAATTAACGGTATTCCCGTTCAGGCAGAAGAGGGCACCACTATTATTGAGGCTGCAAGACAGGCTCATATTGACATTCCGTCTCTCTGCTATCTTAAAGATATAAACTGCATCGGCTCCTGCCGTGTCTGCGTTGTTGAAGTAAAGGGTGCAAGAGGTTTGGTGGCTTCCTGTATTTACCCTGTTTCCGAAGGACTTGAGGTATGGACAAACACACCGCAGGTTCGTCAGTCAAGACGCACAACACTTGAGCTTCTGCTTTCAGAGCACCACAAAAAATGTCTTTCCTGTGTTCGTTCAAGCAGATGTGAACTGCAGAAGCTTTGTAAGGATTATGGTGTTGACGAAGACCGCTTCCCATCAACAGAGGATTTGCAGCCTGTTGACACAACATCCCCTTACATAATCAGAGATAATAATAAATGTATTCACTGTATGCGCTGTGTTGCTGCATGTGAGCATCAGAATATCAGCGTTATCGGTCCACGTCAGAGAGGTCATAAAAAGACTATTGGCTGTGCATTTGACAAGCCGCTTGATCAGTGTGCCTGTGTCGGCTGCGGTCAGTGCGTTGTTTCCTGCCCTGTCGGCGCACTTTATGAGAAGAACAATGTTGCTGATGTTTGGGCTACAATAGGAAATCCCGATAAAAAGGTTGTTTTCTTTACTGCTCCGGCAATCCGTGCAACCCTTGGCGAAGAATTTGATATGCCGATCGGAACGAATGTTGAAAAGAAGCTTCCGGGCGCAATCAGAAGACTTGGCGCAGATGCTGTTTTTGATATGGACGTTACAGCAGACCTTACAATTCTTGAAGAAGCAGCAGAGCTTGTTGACAGAATTAAGACGGGCAAGCCGCTTCCGATGTTTACATCCTGCTGCCCGGGATGGGTTAAGTTTGCAGAGCATTATTATCCTGAGCTTCTGCCGAATCTTTCAACCTGCAAATCTCCTCAGCAGATGTTCGGCGCTCTTCTCAAAACATATTACTGTGAGAAAAACGGAATCAATCCGGAAGATTTATATGTTGTTTCCGTAATCCCATGTACTGCAAAGAAATTTGAGGTTATCAGAGAGGAAATGGCAGGCACAGTGGATGTTGCTCTTACAACCCGTGAGCTTGGCCAGATGATTCAGGGGGCAGGTATCAATTTTGAAAGCCTTCCTGATGAAGAATTTGATGCTCCGTTTGAGGTTGCTTCGGGCGCAGGCGCTATCTTCGGTGCAACTGGCGGTGTTATGGAGGCTGCTCTTCGTACTGCAGCTAATATGCTTGACGGCGAATTCTCTGCTACAGACTTTGAAGAGGTAAGAGGAATAGACGGTATAAGAGAAGCCACCTATAATGTTGCAGGCAATGAAATTAAGGTTGCCGTTACAAGCGGACTTGCAAATGCAACAAAGCTTTGCGATATGGTTAAAAACGGCGAAGCACCTTATCAGTTTATTGAGATTATGGCGTGCCCGGGCGGTTGTATCAACGGCGGCGGTCAGCCTGTTCAGAAGGATGCCACACGAAATACTGTTGATATAAAGAGCCTGCGTGCTAAGGCACTTTATGATCTTGATGCTTCCATGGAGCTTCGCAAATCCCATGAATCCCCTGTTATCAAAATGATTTATGATGAATATTTCGGAGAACCAAACAGTGAAAAGGCTCACCATATTCTTCATACAACATATACCCCAAGAAGCAGGTATTAATAAAATATAACAGCACCCGACACAGTTAAACTGTATCGGGTGTTTCTTTGCTTAAAATGCCGCTTTCAATGATATAGTTTACATTTTCCTGAACAGGCTTTGTTCCGTCAAGCCTTATAACCGGGCAGTTTAAGGTACATAACCATTTTTCAACTGTACCGCCTTCCCTGGATTTCACAAATTCAAAAAATGCTTTTTCCTGTTCATATAAATCTCCGCCCGGAAACATTCTATTGCCGAATTTCTGAAAAGAGCGATTTTTGACTCTCTGTAATCTGATTTCTTTCGGAACTTCAAGCATTATGGCCATTTTAATACATTGAGGAAAAATTTTTCCATAATTTCCTTTAACAGAAGCCAAAACAAAATTTTTATTTTTTTCAATTTTCTTGAGCAGAACCTCCTCAGCTTCTTTATCCGTTCGCTGAGAAGAAAAACGATAATCATCATTTTGCTTAGAAAAATATAAATTTTCACTATCTATAAAATAATAACCTAACTTTTCAGCAAGAGCCTTTCCAAGTGTACTTTTCCCTGCTCCATTCAAGCCGCATATTAGAATTCCTGTTCCCATTTACATTCACCAAAGCCCATAAAAGTATTTCTTTATATTTTCGGCATCAGGATAATTTATCTCATCAATTAAACGAATTACTTCATTCACGTCATATTCTACATCAATTGTTTGTACCTCAGCCTTTCCCTTATCCAATTTTACAACACCTGCACGTGCCACATTTTTATCCTGAGCAGGACAACCGAGTGAACCAACGTTAATATAGAATTTATCGCTATTACAAATATTTCTGCAATGATTATGCCCATATAAAATAATATCACTGTTAACATCTGCAAACATTTTCTTCAAATTATCCTCAGAAGGATTTGCTGTATATTGATTGTTCATATAATGCCCTTCACAATCCATACAATAATGCATAACGGATATGCTGAAGCCCTCATATGTAAGATTTATCTTATATGGCAAGCTTTCAAGAAAATGAATAGATTCTGATGACAGCAGATTATGCTCCCATTTATGATGCTTCATTTCTTCCAAACCCATATTTTCCCCGTTTGGATATCTGCTCGGCATTCCCTCAAGCAAATACTTTTCGTGATTTCCGCGTACGGCAATTAAATTTGGAATTTGCATGATATATTGAACTGTTTCTTCGGGGAACGGACCAATGCCAATGATATCCCCACAGCAAATCATTTTATCACATTCCATTTGATTCAACTTTTCTGCAACTGCCCTGAGGGCTGTCAGGTTATTATGTATATCTGTAATAACGCCAAGTTTCATATTCTATACCTTTATTTTTACTCATTGACTAAAACATCCAAAACTTCTTTCAGATTATCAACAGTAAAATCTGCTTTTTCATATTCCTTTTTTGGAGTTGAATATTTGGCAAAGCCCTGCCTGATCCACACTGTTTTCATTCCGATTTTATTTGCAGGCACAATATCATTATCCAGCCTGTCGCCAATCATAACCGCATTTTGCGGTTTGCAGTTTGCTTTTTCAAGTGCAATTTCAAAAATTCTTAAATCAGGTTTGGCAATACTCTCTTCGGCAGAAGCCGCAATAACATCAAAGTATTTTAATATATTCCAGCTTTTCAATCTTTCTTCCGTGCCCGGGGATTGGTTTGCAATAATACCTAATTTAAAATTCTTTTCTTTCAGCTTTTCTAAAACCGGCTTTGCTTCCGGATACAGAAATTCAAGCTCTTTATGCCATGTGGGCAAGGTTAAATGATAATGCTTAACTGCCTCATGATCACCTTTTAAATTCTGCTTTGAAAACGCAATAACCTTATTTTTAAATTCTTCATATGTAATATCCGTATTTTCAACAGCTTCTGCATATCGCTTTTCATAACACTTTGATTCATCAACAAGCGTTGAACCGATATCAAAAAATACCCATTTCATATTATTCATTATTTTATCCTTGTAATTCTATTACCTTTAACGAGATACGCTTTTTCGGCAACATCTATCATAGGCTTATCGAGCATTGTATCCGTATAAAATTCATCAATTTTACAGTTTTTATATTTTTCAAGAAAGGTTTTTCTTTTATTTTCTTTAAAATTGAGATATTCAACCTTTAGGGTTTCACGATTAATAATTGAACAAATACAATTTTTAACGCCAAGACGATTACAGGCTTCATCAATAAGCATATTGAAATTTGCCGTTATGATAACATCATCCGCCTGCGGCTTATACCAAGGCTTTATTTTTTTCATATGGCTGTTCCAGAAATCATTTACAAGCTTTTCCTTATTATCAAAGGAATTCATATAAAAGGAAGAATACTTTTTAACTGCATTTTCCAAATCCTGCATTGCGGTTTTTCCAAGCTTATATTTTAAAAGATTGAATACGGCAAGCGGAACATATTTGGCGACCTTTGGATTATACTTTATGCTGAACAAATAAAAATCAAAAACACTTTCGCCGTTATAAATTGTATTGTCAAAATCAAAAACACGCATAATATTTCACCTCATTCACCGCAGGCAGTTTTTCCTCCCTTTGCAAAAGAAAATCCGGCCAAATATCCCCTGCTTTAATCTATCTATTTCGTTATAAGCTCTTTTAAAAGAGCCGCCATCTCTCTTGTATGATAAGTTAAAAATGTATAAAAAGACGAATAACTGCACAAGGAATGAAAATCAAGCCCGTTTTTATCGCAAATCAGCTTTGCCCTGTATTCATGAAATTCATTTGTAACAACAAGCACACTTTTTGAAAGCCCGTTTTCCTCTATAACAGCCTTTGAAAACGCTATGTTTTCGGCAGTGCTTGTTGATTTATCCTCTTTATACAGTCTGTTTTTATCAATGCCCAAATCCGTAAGCACATTTTCCATACACTGTGCTTCGCTGATATCCTCATCGTAGCCTTGTCCGCCTGAAAGAACGGCAACGGCATTTGGATTTTTTTCAAGATATTCAGCTGCCTTTTTGCATCTGTTTCTAAGATATCTGCTGGGTGTACTTCCATACACCTTGCACCCAAGCACAATAACCGTTTCAGCCCCGTCATTCGTTTTATAATTTGCGTATTTTGCCATATTGACGGACAGCGGCGTAACAATGATCAGAAGAACGGCAAGCATTGCAGCAATAACTGCTCTTTTCCAACCAACAGGAAAAGCATTATAAAATACTCCGAATAAAACAAGAAACGCAGAGAAAATGATTCCTGCACCGTTTCCGGCATTAATAATACCGGCCGGCAGAGGAGCTATATACCACAAAAGAAGAAGAAGGCCAACAATAATAAAAAAGATTTTCAATACAGACTGTCCTTTACTTAATTTTTCCATACAAATACCTCTCTGTCACAGCTAAAATAATAATAATCGCCGCCATTATAAACGGAGTGTAAACACCCCAGCGTGAAAAATCGATTATTCTTGCAATAAATGAGAGGGGAAACGGCAGCAGAATTAATGAAAGTATAATTCCCTTTTTGCCTGCAATTGCAATGATTTCACTTTTATTATAGGATACACCAAGCCGTGTTACACCAACAGCATACACAAGACCGCTTGCTATCAAAGCAACAAGCGATACGGCAACAAACATAATTTCCCAATGCGTATAAAACAGAATGGGAAATGCCCATATGGAATAAATTTCCGTTATGGTTCCGAGCAGCGTTGAAAAAGCACCGAAAAATACAGCTATAACATAGCTTATTTTAAAGAAATTCAAAAGATTATCCTTATTTTCAACCTCGGTAACCTTAAAATCAACAATTTCCTCTTTCGGCATTTTTTCGCCTGCAAGCAGCTCATCAACTGTAACATCCAGTGCATCCGCAACAAAAGGCAGAATCGTTATATCCGGAAAACCGTCACCGTTTTCCCACTTGGATATCGTTCGGTTGCTTACATTTAATATTTCCGCAAGTCCCGCCTGCGTGTATTCCTTTTCTTTTCTTAATGCAGCGATAAAACCGCCAACCTTTTTTGAATCCACACAATCACCTCTCACATGAATACTAACCCGAACCTCTGTTCTGCTTCAATGAATTTTCAATGGAATATATCCACGATAAGTGGAATTAACTGCAATAAAACGGAATTGCCGTAAAAATTTTATAAATAAACCGATTTGCAATTTCCATTTTTGTTTTTTATATTTTTTATTTGACAAATCCTTTTAAGAGTGCTATTTCCTTTGCATAGCCGTCAAGCTCATTCGGCGTTTCAAGAAACATCGGAAGCCCCTTTAAATATGGATGATTAACGATTTTTTCAAACGCTGCTGTTCCGATATTGCCTTCTCCGATTTTTTCATGACGGTCTTTATGTGCACCCAACGGATTTTTGCTGTCATTCAGATGAAGCGCCTTTAATCTGTTCAATCCGATAATCCTGTCAAATTCTTCAAGCACCCCATCCAAATTATGAACAATATCATATCCACCGTCATGCACATGGCAGGTATCAAGGCAAACACCCATTTTATCATTTAATTCAACTCCATCCAGAATTGCCCTTAGCTCCTCAAAGGTTTTTCCCATTTCCGAACCCTTGCCTGCCATGGTTTCAAGAAGCACTGTTGTAGACATATCTTTAAAAAGGACCTGATTCAGCACACCGCATATAAGGCTTATACCCATCTCTTCCCCCTGCCCGACATGAGAGCCCGGATGAAAATTATAAAGCATATTCGGAGTATATTCCATCCTTTTCAAATCATCAGCGAAGGTTTCCAAAGCAAATCTTCTTGTATCGGGATTTGCCGAACAGCAATTCAGCGTATACGGAGCGTGCGCCAGAATTGTTCCGAAATTAACCTGATCTGCCTTTTCAAGAAAGGCTTTAATATCCTTTTCATCTATTTCTTTTGCTTTTCCGCCCCTTGGGTTTCTTGTAAAAAACTGAAAGGTGTTTGCGCCAATGGAAAGCGCTTCATCAAGCATATGCGTATATCCCTTTGATGCGCTTAAATGAGCCCCTATCATCATTTGCATTACTCCTTATTTTTTAAAATATCCTCATCGGCTTTGCCGCTCATAATATATTCAAGCAAATCGGCAACACAGCCATTATTGCAATGACAGGCTTCAAATTTACTGATATTGTGAATTGCCCTTGGTGCCTGACCGGCGCAGGCAGGAAGCCCGACTGTTTTTAGCATATCCCAATCATTATAATAATCACCGATTGCAGCAACATGGCTTTTTTCTATTCCTATCGTATCTGCAAGCTGCATAATAGCAGTGCCCTTGTGCGTGTTTCTTGCAAGCATTTCCATTGTCCAGAGTGATGACGCCATAAAGTTCACCTTATGTCTTATCTCCGAACGGTCTATCAGCCTTCTGAGAGAATTGATTGTTGGAGGAAGGCCCCAAAAAATAACCTTCATCCAGCCCTCTTTCGGAACTGCATCTATATTGGTAACTTCATAATGATCCTTATCAATAATAACCGTACCCCTGCCTAAAAAGCCTCTTCTGACCACATAGACATAGTCATCAAAATATATACCGATATCAAGGCTTTTAAATGCCTCGCTGTACTCACACATAATTGTACGCACAAATTCGCGGCCTGCTTCGCCTATTGTTGAACGCCAAAGCATTTCTTTCTTATGAAAATCATAAATTCCTGCGCCATTCAAAACGATTGCAGGCTGATTGGGCGTTATTCTGTCATAATTTCGTTTAAGGCTTGAGGTTAATCTGCCTGAAGCAAGCGTAAAATTTCCTCCTGCCTGTGTAAATTTTTTTATAGCCTCATAATTTCTTTTAGGAAGCCTTCTGATTTTATTATTCAGCGTTCCGTCTATATCCGAAACAACAAGCCAGTTTTCAAATGTTTTATCCATAAATCCGCTCCTTTCCTCCCATAATCATTGCATATGATTAAGCTTTCTTAAGAATTCGGTAAAATAATCGGGTAGCTCGCTTTCAAATTCAAGCCACTGCCCCGTTTTCGGATGAACAAAGCCGATATGCTTAGCATGAAGACATTGCCCGTTCAAGCCTTTCTGAACCTTTTTAGGCCCATACACCTCATCACCTGCAACAGGGTGACCGATATAAGCCATATGCACTCTTATCTGATGCGTTCTTCCGGTTTCAAGCACACATCTTATATGTGTAAACTTTCCGAAGCGCTGCAACACCTCATAATGAGTAACCGCATTTTTAGAATTCTTATATGTAACCGCCATCTTTTTTCGTTCCTTTGGGTGCCTGCCTATCGGCTGATTAACTGTTCCGCTGTTTTCGGAAATGTTGCCATGAACAATGCACTCATAGGCACGTTCAAAGGAATGCTCTTTGATTTGCTCAGCAAGATGCAGATGCGCCCTGTCATTTTTAGCAACAATTAAAAGTCCGGAAGTATCCTTATCAATTCTATGAACGATTCCGGGACGTATCACACCGTTTATTCCGCTTAAGCTGTCCCTGCAATGATACAAAAGCGCATTAACAAGTGTGCCCTCATAATTGCCTGCAGCAGGATGAACAACCATTCCCTTCGGCTTATTCACAACAAGCAGATCATCATCCTCATATACAATATCCAGCGGTATATTCTCAGGAAGCGTTTCAAGCGGCCTTGCTTCGGGAATTGCAACAGAGATTCTGTCATTTTCCCTGCATTTATAGTTTTTGGAAACAACACTTCCGTTTACCCAAACTGCTTCATCATCAATCAGTCTGGCAACGGCAGAACGCGAAAGCGTTTTTACCTTATCGCTTATAAATTTATCTATCCTTACGCCCTTATCTTCGGCAGATACAGCTAAAATGAATGCATCACTCATCCGTCTTCTCCTTATCCTTCTTTTTTAAGGTATCAAAAAGCAGGTATATGAAAAGAGAGCCTGCGCCAAGCGTTACAGCACAATCGGCAATATTGAATATTGCAAAATTGATAAAGGTAGGCTCTATAAAATCAATCACAAAGCCGTAAAATACCCTGTCTATAAGATTGCCTATACCGCCTGCAATAATAACTCCTATGCTCCAATAAAGCCATAGAGAACTGCATTTATTTGAAAAAATATACCACATGGCAGCAACGCATGCAATTATGGTTATGGCAATAAAAATCCATCTTGCCCCACTGAAAAGAGAAAATGCCATTCCCGTATTTTCTGCATACCTGAAATCAACAAAGCCCTTAATAAAATGCAGCGATATTCCGTCGGAAAGATATTTTTGGGCAAAAAATTTAGTTACCTGATCAAATGCGGTTATTAAAATTATCATTACAGCGCACCATATATGTTTTTTTCTGTGCAAAAATATCCCTCCGATACAATACAAGGGGCAGATTTGTTTCTGCCCCTCTGTAATTTTTTGATTATAATTGTTGATTATACTTCCATTTCAGCAATAACTTCTGCACAATGTGCGCAAAGCTCAGGATGGCTTTCATCCCTGCCTACCGTTGTTGAGAATTTCCAGCAGCGTTCGCATTTTTCGCCGTCTGCCTTTGCAACGGAGACCGTTAATCCATCCACATCACCTGCAAAGCCTTGTGCTTCTTTAACCACCTCAACGGCTGAGGTAATGAAAATTTCTGGAAGCTCTGCCTCTACAGCCTTAAGGAAACCATAAAGTGCCCCGTCAGCACCAAGAACAACCTTGGCTTCAAGAGATTTACCGATTTTCTTTTCATTTCGTGCAAGCTCAAGTGCCTTCTGAACATCAACACGAACTGCATGAATCTTTTCCCACTTATCCATAAATGCTTCATCAGTTTCAATGAAATCGGCATTGGGGATTTCATTGAATAACGGAGAAGCTGTGTTTCTTGATTTGTCATGCGGCATAAACTGCCAGATTTCATCAGCGGTAAATGCAAGAATAGGTGTTAAAAGAAGGGTAATTGCATCAAGAATTTTATAAAGAACAGTTTGTGCTGCACGGCGTGTTTCAGATGCAGGAACAGAAGTATAAAGTCTGTCCTTAAGCACATCAAAGTAAAAATTACTCATATCAACAACACAGAAATTATGAATGGAATGTGCAGCAGTATGATATTCGTAAATCTCATAACCCTTGCGGGCAGTTTCAATAACCTCATCCAGCTTCATAAGTGCATATTTATCAAGCTCTTCAAGTTTATCATTTTCCACCATATCCGTATCCGGATTGAAATCATAAAGATTACCAAGACAGAAACGGGCTGTATTTCTGATTTTTCTGTAGTTATCGGAAAGCTGCTTCAGAATTTCAGGGCTGATTCGAATATCTGCATGATAATCCGAGGAGGCAACCCAAAGACGAAGAATATCAGCGCCGTATTTATCAATAATATCCTGAGGGTCTACGCCGTTTCCAAGAGATTTAGACATCTTCTTGCCTTCGCCGTCAACAGTCCATCCGTGGGTAACGATCTGCTTATAAGGTGCTGCACCGCCTCCTGCAACAGAAGTAAGAAGAGAGGACTGGAACCAGCCTCTGTACTGATCAGCACCCTCAAGGTATACATCAGCAGGCACCTTCAGATATTCTCTGTTTTTGCACACTGCTGCGTGGGAGGAACCGGAATCAAACCAAACATCCATAATATCGGTTTCCTTATCAAAGCCCTTTGCTTCACCGCAATGCGGACATTTGAAGCCTTCCGGAAGGAAATATTCGGCATCGTGGGCAAACCATGCATCTGAACCTTCCCTGCCGAAGATTTCGGAAACCTTCATCATAACATCATTATCAATAATTTCTTTTCCGCATTCCTTACAATATACAACAGGAATCGGAACACCCCATTTTCTCTGACGCGAAATACACCAATCGGCACGCTCTTTAACCATAGACTGAAGTCTGTCCTTACCCCATTCAGGGAACCACTGCACATCCTCCGATGCCTTAACAGCGGCTTCCTTGAAATCATCAACAGAACAGAACCATTGTGAGGTAGCACGGAAAATAACAGGCTTATGGCATCTCCAGCAATGCGGATACTGGTGAACAATTTTCTGAAGAGCAAAAAGATTGCCGGTTTCTTCAAGATGCTGGGCGATAGGCTTATTCGCTTCTTCCGTTGACAAACCTGCGAACTCGCCTGCCTCTTCTGTTAAATGACCGGTTGCGTCAACGGGAACAATAACCGGGATTTCCGGATAATTTTTGCAGACAATAAAGTCCTCCACACCATGACCGGGAGCTGTATGAACGCAGCCGGTACCGCTTTCAAGCGTTACATGATCGCCGACAATAACAAGTGATGTACGGTCAATAAACGGATGCTGACATTTCATATATTCAAGCTCAGAGCCCTTGATAATGCCGCAGGTTTCATAATCTGCTTCACCCCTTGCTTCCATAGCAGAAGCAACCAGATCCGTTGCCATAACATAATATTCATCCTTGCTCTTAACAAGAGAATATTCAAAATCAGGGCCGACACAGATAGCAACATTGGCCGGAAGCGTCCACGTTGTTGTTGTCCATATAACGAAATAGGTTTTCGCAATATCTGCACCCATAGCTGAAAGCAGGCCCTTATCATCGGTTACATTGAATTTAACATAAATAGAATGGCAGGGATCTTCGCCGTATTCAATTTCTGCTTCCGCAAGAGCAGTATTGCAATCAGCACACCAGTAAACAGGCTTTAAACCCTTGTAGATATAGCCCTTTGAAGCCATTGAAGCAAAAACCTTAATCTGCTCCTCTTCAAAATCATTTGTCAATGTAATATACGGATTATCCCATTCGGCAACAATACCAAGACGCTTGAAACCCTCTCGCTGCAAATCAACATAGCTGAGTGCCGTTTCACGGCAGATTTTTCTGAGCTCTAAATCCGAAATATTTGTTTCGGCTGAGATGTGTGCAGCTTTTCTTGCTTTAAGTTCCGTCGGCAGACCGTGCGTATCCCAACCGGGAACAAACGGAGATTTAAAGCCGGTCATATTCTTATATCTTACAACAAAATCCTTAAGGGTTTTATTAAGTGCATGGCCGATATGAATCGGTCCGTTTGCGTATGGAGGGCCGTCATGAAGAACAAACAAAGGCTTATCCTTATTTACCTCCATAAGCTGCTTATACTGATCGTGCTCATACCATTTTTTCAGAATTTCAGGCTCACGCTGAGGCAGAGAGGCTCTCATCGGAAAGTCTGTTTTCATCATATTTAAAGTATCTTTATAGTCCATTACAGAAATCTCCTTAACGCCGAATAACACGGCATTTCATTAATTATGTTTTTTATTTTTCTTCTTAAAGAAGCCGCGGAATTTTAATTCATCATCATCCTCTTCAAAATCATCGGGAGGAATAAGGCTTATCTTTTCATTGGTTCTGCCTTCAGCCTTAACATTAAAAAATGTTTCAAAGGGAAGATCCGCATCATTTTTTTCCGCTGTTTCAGCAGGGGACTCCATTTCGGGTTCCTCTGTAATCTCGGCTACCGGATGACCTTCAACAGGGGTAATTTCATCTTTGCTGAAAGCATCAATTGCATGATCAAGATTAACATCAATCATGGACGGTTCTTCTTTTTCAGGCTCTGAAATATCCTCTACCTCTGCATCCTTAACCGTGATAACGGGAACAGCTTCTTTTACCGGTTCCTCAACAGGCACTTCTTCGGCCTCTTCTGTTACATCTTCAGCTGCTTCTTCCGGTTCTTCCGTTGCAGCGGCATCATTTTCTGCCTCAGCAGCTTCTGTGGGTTCCTCTGCTTTTTCAGATTCATCAACCTCTTCTGCGGCTGATGCCTCTTCATCAGCGGTAACATTCTCAACAATTTCATCCACATTGCTGTATTTATCTTCAACCTCAGCAAGCTTTTCTTCTGCTGCAGTCTTTGCAATTTCAGCGGAGGAATCCATCATATTCCTGACCTTTTCAAGCTGAGCCTCATAAAGGGAAATAAGGTTTGCCTTGAAGCTTTCGGATTCTTCTTTAAGCTTTGACACAAGCTCCTCATGATATTCCTTTTCCTTCTTAGCCTTAACAATAAGATCATCGGAAAGATTCTTTGTCTGCTTAAACATATCCTGAACGGCAGTTTTGGCATTGCTTAAAATGCTGCCCGCCTTCTTTTCGGCTTCAGCGGCAATTTCATTGGCAGCGGCAGTTTTTTCTTTGGTAAGATTTGCAACATAATCTCTTGCCTCGGAAATAAGCTTTTCAGCCTCTGCCTTTGCATTTGCAACTGTTTTCTGTGCCTTTTCCTCTGTTTCCGATTTAAGGCTTTCTGCCTGATTCTTAGCTTTTTTTGAAATTTCAGCCGCAGCTTTCTGGGCAGAAATAATTGCTTCCTTAATAGAATCCTCTTCTTCTCTGTATTCAACAATTTTGTTGGCAAGAATTTCCATTTTTCTTTGCAGCTCTTTATTTTCAGCATAAACTGCTGCATATGAATCTGCTATTTCATTAATAAAAGCATTCGTTTTATCAATGTCATATCCGTGGGTTGCAGTATCAAGCAGATGCTGCTTTTCTTTAATCTGATTCGGTGTAATCATATTCTTCCCCTCCAAAAATATTACATAAACATTCCGTTATGTTCAAGTTCATCCAATATATCATCACCAAGCACATCAACATTATAAGGAGTTATAATATATGTACTGTTTGCAACTCTTTTAATTGAACCCTCGTCTGCATAAGCACATCCGCTCAAGAAATCAAGAAGCCTTCTTGCAATATCCCTGTTTGTTGATTCAAGATTAAGCACAACCGTTCTTTTGGATTTCAGATTATCCGCTATGCTCGGCGCATCACTGAACTGTTCCGGCTTTACAAGAACAACCTGAACCTGAGCGGTTGTATGAATGTTGACAACCTTATCGGAATCAGAACGAAAACGATGGAATTTTTCCGGTTTTTCCTCCTTAGGAACTCTTACATTGCGTGACTGATTGTTGCTGCTTCGCCTTGCAGGCTTGGGCGGCATATCGAAATCAGAGGAATTATTATCATAAAAATCATCAAAATCATCCTCGGGTCTTTCCTTGAAAATATCAGCAAACTTATCCATAAAACCCATAACCATATCCTCCTAAAAATATTTTCTTGCGCCAAAGATGGCAGAACCAACTCTGACAATATTTGAGCCTTCGGCAACAGCAGCTTCATAATCGCCGCTCATTCCCATAGACAAAACTTCCATATCTACATTATCTATTGTTTTATCTTTAATGTCAATGAAATATTGCTTCATTTCGGCAAAATACTTTCTCGCCTCATCATTTTCGCAAACAGGCGGAATAGACATTAAGCCTTTGATTTTCATACCGGGAAGCTCAGCCATTTCATAAACAGCATCCAAAAGTGCTTCGGAAAAAATTCCGCTTTTGCTTTCTTCCCTGCCGATATTAACCTCAATAAGGCATGGTGTTACGATTCCCTTTGAAACGGACACCTTTGAAATTTCCTTTGCAAGCTTTAATGAGGAAACAGATTCAATCATATCCACCTCGCCCACAATCTGGCGAACCTTATTCGTTTGAAGATGCCCTATAAGATGACGTTCAACGCCGCTTAAATTCAGTTCATCTCTTTTTCCGAGATATTCCTGAACCCTGTTTTCACCTATAAGATCAGCGCCTAACTCCAGCACTTTATTTATATACGGCGGCTCAACCGTTTTGGTTACGCACATAAGGCGAACATCCTTCTCATTCCTGCCTGCCCTTACTGCACTTTCCTTAACATGATCAAGCACTCTTTTATAGTTTTCCTCAACAGATTTCAGCCTGTTTTCATCAAGCAAAAACTCTTCCGTCATAAACATCCCTTCCGCGAATAATTATTTTATCATAAAGCTTGATTCCGTTTTTAATATCAGGATCATCATAGCTTAAAATAACATAGCCGTCGCCTGTATACAATATATCAGCTCTGCGCCATTTCGCAATATTGGAAACAAGCGCATAAACACCCTTTTCGCCGTCCCTATCATGAACAGCAGAGCTGTTTACCTTAATTCCCGTATAGCTTTTTACTCTGATTTCAATATCCTCAAGACGCATTGAAGATATGCTTTTATCCATTTCATTGCACGAAAGAATAAGCAGAGTCTGATCCGCACTTAAAGCAGCATCAGCGCCCCTGACAACCGTGCATTTAAGTTCCTTATCGGTTGATTTAACAACAACCTGCGTATTATAACCGTTACGAAGCCCTGCCACATCCTCAGCACTGACAACACAGGCAAAATACCATATAAAGCTGTTTATTACCTTTCCGCCGTTTGCTGCGCTTCCTTTTGCCGAAACAGCATTCGTAAGGCATTCATTGAAATCTTCAATGCTCATATCTTTTACTTTGCTGTAATCGATCATATTTTCACAGCCATCCGTATATTTGGAATAAAACCCTGCTTTATCAGCAGTTACATAGCCTGTCGGCTTGCAGGAGGAAACATCTATCTGCGAAATTTTGCTTTCTGTATCAGAGATAACCTGCGAAAAGTCAACGGTTTCTCCGACAAGGATAGCTCTTCTTGTTAAATCATCATTAACCTCAAGGGCAAAATCCTCTGCAGCGCTTATATCCTTTCTGCCTGCCGAACGGATATAGCTGTTGACATCGGATAAAATATTTCTTTCAAGCAATTCAATATCTGTTACATTTCCCACGGATGTGCTTCCCAAATCCGTATAATATTTATGTTTTTCTTCAAGGGCACGGAAATTTGAATATTGTTCAGCGCTTTCGGCAGAGGAAAAGGACATTGCGATTTCTCCGCCTGCATTCACCTTCTCGCCGTCTGCAACAGCGGGAATAGTGATTCCGCTAAGCACCTCTACCGCCTTTTCATCGCGGATAACAACAGCTCTTGTTTCAATCGTATCATAAACCGTTGTTGTCATGGCAGTCTGCGTTTCGATGCTTACGCTGAGCACACTGACACATTCGCCGACAACAAAGCCGATAATCAGCAAAACTATAACCGCTATTAAAATTTTTTGCTTGGAGCTTTTTGAAAGCCTTATTTTAGTTTCAGCCATTTTTTAAAAATTCCCTACTTTTATCAACTGCTTTCTTGGCAATATCCTCTTCATCGGCATAAAGCCAAACTGCATTTTCTCTCTTCTTAAACCAGGTTATCTGCCTTTTGGCATAATGGCGGGTTTCCTGTTTCAGCTTATCAAGTGCTTCATCAAGGCTTATACTTCCATTGAAATAGGGAACAAGCTCTTTATGCCCTATCGCCTGAGCAGAGGTTTTACCGCCGTTTTGAAGGCAGCACTCTGCTTCATCGACAAGTCCGTTTTCGGCCATTAAATCCACACGTCTGTTTATTCTGTTGTAAAGAAGCGCTCTGTTCTTAAATCCGATAACGAAATAAAGAACGTCATACGGGCTGTCTTCAAGCCTTGATCTTTCATTCTGAACACTCTTGGTATTTCCCGAAGAATAATAAATCTCAAGCGCTCTTACAACTCTTATTTTATTATTTTTATGTATATTTTCTGCCGCTTTCGGATCTATTTTTAAAAGTTCTGCATAAAGCTCCTCCGAGCTTTTTTTCATAAGCATCTCACGCAACTCAAAATCCGTTTCTGTTTCGGCAAACTTAATATTATCAACAAAGCTGTCTATAAAGAGCCCTGTTCCGCCCACGATAACCGGCACCTTTCCTCTGCCGACAATATCATCAACCGCACCTTTTGCATATTTGCAGAAATCCGAAACGGAAAACACCTTATCCCTTTCAAGAAATTCAACAAGATGATGCGCAACAAGCCGCCTTTCCTCCGCAGTGGGAGCAGCCGTTGCAATGCTCATATCCTTATAAACCTGCATGGAATCGGCAGAAATAATTTCACCGCCGACAGCTTTTGCAATTTCAATTCCCAGAGCGGTTTTACCGCTTGCAGTCGGACCTGCAACAACAATAAGCTTTGTTTTCATCATTGTATTCTTCCAAACTGCTTTTCAAGCTCATATCGTGATATTTTAATCATAACGGGTCTGCCGTGGGGACAATAGCGGATATCCGGCATGGAAAGCAGCTTTTCAACAAAAAGCTCTCTTTCCTGTTCAGAAGTATAATCTCCGCCCTTAACGGCGCTTCGGCATGCTGTTGAATGAAAAATCCAGTCCATTTTATCAGGCTCAATATCCGTTTTATGACGAAGCAGCTTTTCGGCAATTTCAAGAATTAAATCTTTTATATCCGTGCCATCAAGCATAGACGGCGTTTCTCGCACGATAACAGAAAGATTGCCGAAATCCTCAACCGCAAAACCGCACTTTTCAAGAAGAGGAATATTGTCCGTTACAACACTGTATTCCTCGGCAGAAAGCTTAACAGCAACAGGTGTAAGAAGAAGCTGGGAACTGATATGTGCTTCTGCCTTAAGCCTTTCAAAATTCATTCTTTCATGAGCTGCATGTTTGTCTATATAATACAAATCATTTTCAATTTCAACAATTATGTAGGTTCTGAAGGCTTCACCGATAACTCTGAAAACAGGAACGTCATCTTTTTCATCAATGATAATATCGGCAGTCTCTTTCACTTCAACAGGCTCAGCCTTGTCAGTGTTTTGATTATTTGAAACCGAAAGCCGGATTTCTTCTATTGTGTTATCCGTTTGTTCCGCTGCCCCAGCTGATTTATGAAAAACCAATTCTTCCTTACTTTCTTCTTTCGCATTCTCTGCTTCGCTAAGCTCTCTTCTGAGCTGTGCCTTAGGGGAAGCAAGGTTCCATGTTGTTCGGGATGCCGAGGAAAATTTAAGCTGATTCGGCTTTTCCTCTTTTTTAAAGAAATCTATTTTGGAAGAATGTGTTTTTACCTGATTGGCGTAAACCGAAGAAATGCTGTTGTCGCTGAGTTTCCCCTCTTTCACGGTATCCTGCTGCTCAACAGCTGTTTTCACACCGTAATAAATCAAATCAAAAACAGGCTTTTCATTTACAAAGCGAACTTCAATCTTCGCAGGATGGACATTGACATCAACAAGCTTTGTATCCATTTCTATATTCAGCACACAGGCAGGAAATCTGCCAACCATGATCAGATTTTTATAGGCCTGCTCCAGAGCCGCTTTTGCAAGTCTGCTGTCCACAAGCCTGCCGTTTATGAAGAAAAACTGCATTGCTCTGCTTTTTCTTGACTGATGCGGCCGGCTTACATAGCCTGTAAGCTTCATTCCCGAATAATGATATTCAACAGGAACAAGGGTTTCCGAAAGTTCCGCACCATAAACAGAATAAATTGTGCTCTTTAAATCTCCGTTTCCGGCAGTTATCATAGCCTGCCTGCCGTCTCGTATAAAGCGAAAGGATATATCCGGATTTGAAATTGCAATTCTTTCAACGATTCCCTGAACGGAATTTCCCTCTGTTACATCCTTTTTCAAAAATTTCATTCTTGCCGGAACATTGAAGAAAATATCACGTACAACAACCGTTGTTCCGTCAGGACAGCCCGCATCGGAGCAATCCATTTCTTCACCGCCTGCAATTTCATACCTTGTACCAATATCTTCATAATCCGCTTTCGTCAGCAGTTCAACCTTTGCAACAGCGGCAATGGAAGCCATAGCCTCACCCCTGAAGCCCAGGGTTGCAATGCTGTCCAAATCAGCGCCTGTAGAAATTTTTGACGTAGCGTGTGATATAAACACCTTTTTTACATCTTCCCTTGCAATTCCGCAGCCATCATCCGTTATGCGGATATAGGTTGTTCCGCCGTTTTTGATTTCAACGGTAATATGCCCAGCACCTGCATCTATCGAATTTTCTATCATTTCTTTAACAATGCTCATCGGGCGTTCAACAACCTCGCCTGCTGCAATGAGGCTGTAAACCTCTTTGGGAAGCACATTGATTTTCGGCATTTATATCACCTCTTTTCATAAAGAATATATTATAGCTCTTCGGATTTTTTCTTTAAATCATAAAGCGTCTGCATCGCCTCTATCGGTGTCAGCGTATTCACATCAATTGTTTTCAGAATTTCTATAATTTCGTTTTTTCCGTTTATTGAGAAATTAAACTGAATATCATTCTCCTCTTCCTCAACAACAGCATCCTCTGCCTTAAATTTAATATCTATTTTGTTCTGCTCAAGCTCTTTTAAAATAACCTTGGCACGCTTAACAACCGAATCCGGCACACCGGCAAGCTTGGCAACCTCAATACCAAAGCTTTCATCCGCTCCGCCTTTAACAATTCTGCGAAGAAAGGTTATATCGTCACCGCGTTTTTTAACAGCTATCGAATAATTCTTAACACCGTCAAGCATACCCTCCATTGCAGTAAGCTCATGATAATGTGTTGCAAAAAGTGATTTTGCGCCAAGCGTTTTCTTTTTGCACACAAATTCAAGCACTGCACGGGCAATGCTCATACCATCAAAGGTAGACGTACCTCTTCCGATTTCATCAAGAATAATCAGGCTGTTTTCCGTTGCATTTTTCAGAATCGTTGAAACCTCGTTCATTTCAACCATAAAGGTGGACTGCCCTGTTGCCAGATCATCGGAAGCACCCACACGGGTAAAAATGGCATCCACAATACCGATATTGGCAGATTTAGCAGGAACAAATGAGCCTACCTGTGCAAGAAGAACAATAAGCGCAATCTGACGCATATAGGTTGACTTACCTGCCATATTCGGACCTGTGATGATTGCACATCGGTTTTCGCCCTTATCAAGAACCGTATCATTCGGAACAAACGGGGCTCCGTTAAGAAGCGTTTCAACAACAGGATGCCTGCCGTCCTTGATATCAATAACACCATTTGTATTTATCTGCGGGCAGACATAATTGTTGTTCACTGCTACTTCGGCGAGACCTGCAAGAACATCAAGCGAGGCAAGCGCCTTGGCTGTGGAATGAAGCCTGTCCACCTCATTGCCTACCTGCTGCCTTACAGCACAGAACACCTCATATTCCAGTGCGATGGCTCTGTCCTTGGCTCCGATAATTTTACCCTCAAGCTCCTTAAGCTCCTGTGTAATAAATCTTTCACCGTTTGTTAAGGTCTGTTTTCTTATGTAATGTTCAGGCACCATATCCTTATAAAGGTTCGTAACCTCTATATAATAGCCGAACACTCTGTTGTAGCCGACCTTCAGCTTCGGAATTCCTGTTTTTTCTCTTTCCTCAGCCTCAATCCGGGCAAGAACGCCCGAACCGTCTGCCATTATTTCGTGCAGACTGTCTATCTCGGAATGATAGCCTTTTTTTATCATTCCGCCCTCACGAAGCGTAAACGGAGGCTCATCAACAATGGCTTTGTCAATCAATTCTTCAACATCGGAAAGCAAATCTATATTCTTTTCAATATCTTTCAGCAATGCCGACGCACTTTCAGCTACCTCTGCCTTAATTTCGGGAAGCCTTTTCAAGGTGTTCTGAAGTGCCTTCAGTTCCTTTGCATTGGCAGTTCCGTATGCAATGCGTGAGGTAAGCCGTTCAATATCGCTGATTCCTGCAAGAGAAATTCTTATTTTATCTCTTTTTATCGGATTATCGGCAAGCTCGCCGATAGCATTCTGCCTTTTGGTTATCTGATTAACGGACATCAGCGGACGTTCAATCCAGCTTCTTATCATACGCTTGCCCATTGCTGTTTTGGTTTTATCAACAACCCACAGAAGCGAATGCCTTTTTTCGCCGTTCATCATGGATTTGGTTAATTCAAGATTCCGCCTTGCGCTTATATCAAGCTTCATATATTCTTCTTTATCAAAGAAATCTATCTCGGCAGGTGCATCAATCTCATCCTTTTTCTGTACCTCTTTAAGATAATCAATCACTGCACCGAGCGCCGAAACCGCAGCCCTGCTGTGGCCCAAGCCAAGGCTGTCTATTTCTTCTTTCTTAAGCGTTTCAAGAACAAGATTTGCCGCCTCATCAAAATCAAATTTAATATCATCCAAAAGCTGCAGTTCCGCCGAAAGACGGGTTTTGGTAAACTTAGCTGCTTCATTAAAATCAAGTGCAGCCGAATTCACAATAATTTCCTTTGGCTGATACGTTGAAAGCTGATTGATAATCTGTTCTTCCTCGTCATTGCCCCTTGCAACTGTTATATGGAACTCACAGGTTGAAACATCGGCAAAGCAAAGCCCTGTTTCCTTTTCTCCTTTGCAGATTGAGCAAAGATAATTATTCACCGTATCATCAAGCATATTGCTTTCTATAACCGTTCCCGGCGTAATGATTCTTATAACATCTCTTTTAACGATGCCCTTGGCAAGCTTCGGATCCTCAACCTGCTCACAGATAGCAACCTTGTAGCCTCTTGAAACAAGCTTTGCAATATAATTTTCCGCCGAATGAAAAGGCACACCGCACATCGGAGCACGTTCGCCCATTCCGCAGTCCTTACCTGTTAAAACAAGATCAAGCTCTTCCGCTGCTGTTTTTGCATCATCAAAAAACATTTCATA
>DESD01000016.1:73292-74532 GCA_002361935.1 Ruminococcaceae bacterium UBA3323
AAAAAACATTTCATAAAAATCACCGAGTCGGAAAAACAACAGCATCCCCGGATATTGACTTTTTATATCAAAATACTGCGCCATCATAGGCGATAAGCCTTTAGCCATTGATTCTCCTCCTCAACAATTCTTAATCAGGGGTTCATTCCCTGCATCACACTTTCAATCATGCAGCACCCATGCCGCATAAGCATCCGCTTATGATTAGTGGCAGCCGCCGCAGGTTGAACAATTATGTGTGCAATTTTCTTCCGGAATTTCACATGTTGCAGGATCCTGGCCGTCAAAGAACAAACCGATCATCTTGCTGATATACTGTGCCATTTCTTCCATCTGGGCTGCTGCTGCAGAATACTTCTGCATGCTTTCCGTTTGCATAATTTCTTCATAAAGCTTCTGATAATCCTTCTGAAGCGCATCAATTCTGTCTTTATCAGCCTCATCAGCCTTCTGAGCCTCCTGCTGATATTTAAGCGAAATAAGCTGAAGCTCCTGCATTTTTTCCTGAAGTGATGTATCTGCATCATTTGCAGATGCTGCAGCCTGAAGTGCTGCAAATCTTGGATCAGCCTGAATTTCTTTTCCAAGCTCACGAAGTGTTGATTCTAAACTCATAATTTAGTTCCTTTCTTTTTCGCCTTTTAAAACATAAGTTAAAGGCTCTGTTACTTTTATTCTTTGGAAGCTTCCGATAAGGTTTTCGGAGCCCTCAAATTCTATAATCAAATTGCCGTCTGTTCTGGCAGCAATATAATTATCTCCTAATTTTCCTTTGCCGTAAACAAAGCATTTAAACACCTTGTCTTTATATTTTTTCATATTATCGGTGGAAATTTTTTCCTGAAGATCGGTTAATTCCTTAAACCATCTGCCCTTTTCCTCCGCAGATACGGGATCGGGCATTTCTGCCGCAGGCGTTCCCTTTCTAGGAGAATAGATAAACGTAAAAAGTGAAGTAAACTTAACTTCTTCAACAAGAGATAAGGTATCCTGAAACTCCTCGTATGTTTCGCCCGGGAAACCCACAATAATATCCGAGGTTAAGGAAAGTGCATCTCCCATTTTTTCTTTTGCATAAGCGATAAGTTCAAGATACTTTTCTCTGTCATAATGGCGGTTCATCGCTTTAAGCACCCTGTTGTTTCCGCTTTGGAACGGAAGATGAAGATGCTTTGCTATTTTTTCATTTTCCGCCATCGCATCAATAAGTTCTTTGGTGCAGTCCTTTGGATGACTTGTC
>DESD01000016.1:74839-74960 GCA_002361935.1 Ruminococcaceae bacterium UBA3323
GTCCTTTGGATGACTTGTCATAAATCGGATACGGAAGTCGCCGTCAAGCGCAGCAATGCTTTTTAGAAGTTCGGCGAATGAAATCCTCGGAAACAAATCCTTGCCGTAGGAATTCACATTC
>DESD01000016.1:75283-75434 GCA_002361935.1 Ruminococcaceae bacterium UBA3323
GCCGTAGGAATTCACATTCTGCCCTAAAAGCGTTATTTCCTTATAACCGCTTTCGATAAGCTCTTTAGCTTCCGCAATAACATCTGCCGCTTCACGGCTTCTTTCCCTGCCCCTTACATAAGGCACTATGCAGTAAGAGCAGAAATTATTG
>DESD01000016.1:75748-75991 GCA_002361935.1 Ruminococcaceae bacterium UBA3323
ATTATTGCAGCCATACATAATCGGAAGCCATGCTTTTTTATCGTTATCCCGAAGAACAGGCACGCCCTCTGCAATGGCACCGTCCATATCCGGAAGTTCAAAAACACGCTTTTTTCTTGTTAACGTTTTATAAAGAAGCTCCGGAAGCCTGTAAACCACATGTGTTCCGAAAACCAAATCCACAAACGGAAAACTTTGCTTTATTTTATCCGCAATATGCTGCTGCTGCATCATACAGCCGCA
>DESD01000016.1:76293-76668 GCA_002361935.1 Ruminococcaceae bacterium UBA3323
TGCTGCTGCATCATACAGCCGCAGCAGGCAATAATCACATCGGGATTCTCACGCTTATAGGATTTAAGCATTCCTACATTTCCGAACACCCTGTCCTCGGCATGCTCACGAACAGCACAGGTGTTAAAAACAATAAGCTTTGCCTCTGTACGGTTTTCGGTAAAACCGTAACCGATTTTATCAAGCATACCCTTGATATGCTCACTGTCCGCAACATTCTGCTGACAGCCATAGGTAACAATGCAGGCAAGCGGCTTTTCCTTATATCTTTTGGAAATAACGGAAGCAGCTTTTTCGCAGAATTCCTGCTGTTTTTTTATTTCATTTTCATTTACAACAGCAGTTTTACGCTTGTTTTCTTCCATTATTTTCACC
>DESD01000059.1:0-15953 GCA_002361935.1 Ruminococcaceae bacterium UBA3323
CATAATAATTAAGACTTAAATATGTTCTTAAATACTATTAAAAGTTATTTCAAAATCATATAAAAAGTAACATCTCTTTTCATTTATATTTTTGTGCTATAATATAAACACCAATTTGCTTGGGTCTACGGTGTTCTAAATATTAAGAGAACATTAACGGTACTTGGAACCTTTTCGTTTATACCTTATAATACGCTTACATTATTGAAAGGCAGGTATAAATTTATGATTTACGGTTACGCAAGATGTTCAACAAATGAGAAAATGCAGGACATCAACAGACAGATTAGAGAGTTAAAACAAATGGGTGCTACTGACGAAACAATATATCGTGAATATGAAAGCGGCACAATCTCAAACAGAATTGAATTAAACCGATTACTTGAATGTGTAACGCAAGGCGACACCATTATTGCAACAGAGGTCAGCAGAATTACAAGGAGTGCAAAACAGTTATGTGAAATCATTGAATTTGCAAAAACGAATCATATTAAATTAGTGTTCGGCAGTTTTATTGTAGATTGCATTAATGAACTTGACCCTATGACTGAGGGGATGATTAAAATGATGGGTGTGTTCAGCGAACTTGAAAGAAACATCATCAGTCAGCGAGTTAAAAGTGGTATGCAGAATGCAAAATCAAAAGGCAAAGTTATCGGCAGACATAAAACATCGATTAATGACATTCCAAAAGTGTTTTTCAGAAATTATGAAAAGTACAAAAAAGGTGAAATTAACAAAGCTGATTTATCACGCTTATGTGAAATCTCTTATCCAACAGTTTACAAATATATTGCTATCGTGGAGGGCTAAAAAATGAACGTTAGTATTTATTCAAGAGAAGAAATAGAAAAAATTATTGATACCGATTTTCCTAAGAATACAGCCGTTATCAGTTTCTATGACCCAAAGGGCATAAGGAGTGATAATCTTACCCCTGTTGACTATAAAAACAAAGCAGAAATGGTTTATCAGGTTGCTGTGTATGATATTGATATAGAGTGCTTGAAAGATTACGGATTAACATTTGATACATATTTGCCTGAGGCTAAAGAAATTGCAGAATTCATATACAAAGCAAAAGAAAAAGGCTTTGATATTATCTGTCAATGCCAATACGGTCAAAGCAGGAGTGCAGGCTGTGTCGCTGCCATACTTGAACATTTTGAAAAGAACGGTATCAGCATATTTGCCGATTATAGATATTATCCAAATCAAGTTGTATTTAATAAAATATTAGACGCACTTGAAAAGTATAATGCACCAAATAAAAGTTAATCAAATCAACTTTCATTCGGTGCATATTCGTCTACGAGTTGCCTACGGAATTAATACCAAGATATAACATTTCAGTTCAAAAACTCACTTCAAATTTTCTGTATTTAGTGTAATTCGGGTAAAAACAACAAACATTGAGTTCAGCAACTTTCGGGAAAATCTGGGTAACAACCCAATGGTAGGCGCTACCGTTGCAACGGCAGTTGCTATTGCTGAGGCTATTGCTGAGTAATATTTTCCGATAGGGTAAATTAAAATAAAAAACAAATGACTGTCTTTTTTAAGGCAGTCATTTTCTTTATATACTATTTGATTTTTTGATATAATCTCTGACGGACTTATAATTGCCGGGGCAAAGAGAACGGATTAGATTCTGCCCAGGGCTTCAATGATTTGTTTTTTATAATCAAGAAACTGCGGCGTTAAATTGAAGTCATCAGCTCTGGGATGCATTTCACCAATCTTGATTTCATGGGTGATTTTTCCGGGTGTGCCCGATAAAATCAGCACTCTGTCTGAAAGCAGTATGGCCTCGTCAATATCGTGCGTTATAAAAATAGTTGATAAATCAATCTTTTCCATTACGGACAAATACCATCTGTGCATCTGAGATTTTGTTATGGTATCAAGAGCGCTGAAGGGCTCATCCAGCAGTGCAACTCCGTTTGAAGCAAGATATGTTCTCAGCAATGCCGCCCTTTGCCGCATGCCTCCCGAAAGCTCACCGGGATACATATTTTCAGTGCCTGCAATGCCGAATTCCTCAAAATGCTCTGCTGCTTTTGCCCGTGCCTGTTTTTTGCTCTTTCCCGAAAGAAGAAGCGGAAGAGAGACGTTATCAATGATTTTTTTATATTCAAGCAGCATATCCTTCTGAAGCATATAGCTTATATTTCCGGGATTTCCCGTTATATCATTTCCGTTTAATAAGACAGTTCCGCTGTCTGCATTCAGAATACCTGAGATGCAGTTGAAAAGTGTTGTTTTTCCCGCACCGCTTACACCAAGCAGGCTTATTATTTCACCTTTTTTCAGAGAAAGAGAGATATCCTCTATAATTTTTTTATTGCCGAAGCTTTTTGATAGTGAATTAACTGATAAAATTTCCATTGTTATTCTTTCTGATCGTTTTATTGCGGAAGATAATCATTTGTAAAACCAAAGTCCTTATCAATCTGCTTTTCTATAAGCTTGTTTTCCCAAAGCCAGTCGTAAAACTTATTCCAGCGTTCGCTGTCTATATATCCCCACTTGTCCGCATCTGCGATATACTGCTCGGAAATCCACTTTTGGCTTTCAAGAACAAGCTCTTCGCAGCCTGTTAAAGCGCCTGTATCATCACTTTCTATCAGGATTTTTGCAGCTTCTTCGGGATTCTTGGCTGCATATTCATAGCCTTTTGCAGTAGCCTCCATAAATGCCTTTGCAGCCTGTGGGTTTTCCTTTAAGAAATTATCGTTACCAACGATAACCGGTGTGTAATAATCAAAGGTTTCGTTCATATCCTTGAAGCTGAAATAATCAACATCAATGCCGCTTACCTTTGCGTTGATTCCGCCCCAGCCGTAAAATATCCAGATTGCGTGATCGGGATTTGCGTTTACATCCTGTGCTTCCTCGGTTACTGTATTCGGAATAACATTAACCTTGTCCCAGTTTCCTCCGTTGCTGTTAACAACATTTTTTATAATGGCAAGCTCAATCGGAGAGTCCCATGTAAGGTAAGTATTTCCTGTTAAACCAGCAGGCTTATCCATTCCGTTGCCTGCTTTCGACATGATTCCCGATGTATTATGCTGTAAAATTGCTGCAACGGCTGTAACGCCGATTTTATTTTCAGCGGTAAAGGCAGCAGCAAGTGTGTCCTGTGCTTCAACGGTAAACTGGGCCTGGCCTGCAGCGCAAACCTGTGTTGCAGCGCTGTTTTCAGGCGGCTGAACAATTTTGACATTCAGTCCTGCTTCATCATAGTAGCCTTTCTGAAGTGCAACATACAAGCCTGTATGGTTAGTATTCGGTGTCCATTCAAGACAAAAGGTTATATCTGTTTTTTCGGTTTTATCGTCTTTTTTTTCTGCACTGCACGCAGCAAGGCAGAAAATCATAACAGCTGCAAGAAAAGCAGCTAATATTTTTTTATTCATAAGTAATTCCTCTTTTTCTTTTTAACTTGTTTTTTTTACGCGCCTTTCCCAAGGCATTGCCGCTTTTTGAAGTATGCTTATCAAAGCCATAAGCAAAAGGCTTATGACGGAAATAAACACGATAACGGCAAACATTTTATCAAATGCATACGCTTTTTTAACTCTTGTCATATAAACGCCAAGACCGTAAAAGCCTCCGAGCCATTCCGAAATCACTGCGCCGACTACGGCATAGGATGCAGAAATTCTGAGCCCTGAGAAAAACGAGCCTGTTGCAGACGGAAGCTTTATATGCCTGAATATCTGAATCCGGTTTGCCCCCATTGAACGCATCATATTAATTTCGTCCCCGTCTGCGCTTTGAAAGCCGTCCAGCAGTCCGATGGATATCGGGAAAAATGTGGTAATAACAACAAGAGTTATTTTCGGTGCCATTCCGAATCCCATCCATAAAACAAGCAGCGGGGCAATTGCGATTGTAGGTATGGTTTGCGTTATGATTAAAATGGGGTAAACCGCTTTGCGGATAAACGGAAATCTATCCATAAGCGTTGCTACAATAAACGCAAGGATAATACCGATTCCAAGCCCGTAAATTGCCTCCTGCAGGGTGTATGATGCCTGTTTAAGCATAATCGCAAAATTATCTATAAATGCTTTACCGACATCAACCGGGGAAGGCAGCATATAAGCAGGCACAACCTCAAAATCGCAGCATAAAAGCCATATAAGGATAATGGCTGCAAGAGCCAGAACAGGTGCAAGCTTATTTGTGATTCGGTTTAATGGCATCGCATCTCGGTTCTGCAGTGGGCAGGACTGCTTTTTATTGGTGATGCTTTGTAACTTTTTTGTCAATCGTAAGAACCTCGCCTTCAGGATTGTAAACAACCTTGATATAAGCGCTTACACTTGGGCATCCTGCCTTGATAGCAACCTTTTGACAGTTTGCAACGATTTCCATAAGCTGATCGTAGCTTTCGCCCTCAATTGTTGTTTCAAAAGGGCCTACATAGCAGTTAAGGCCGGTGCTTTTTATATAAGCTATAACCTCGTCTACTATTCTGATGAGTTCGTCCTCATCATGAACATCAGGTAATACCTGAATTGCAACACTTGCTTTCATAATTTTTTCCTTTCAAAATATGTATTTCTCAACAAGTCAAAAGAAAAAGCCCTATACTAAAAAAACAGTATAGGACAGAATTTATTTCATATATCGTCTTCACCGTCCATACTAATGCTCGGTTTGAAGGGTATAATCTCAGCCTTTTACAGCACCCCTGACTTATTAAGTTAATGCTATTGTAAATGATTTATTGTGCATTGTCAATGATTTTTTGCAATTCATCCAGCCTTTCTTTTGATAGCGGTTTTGTGTTTAAAAGGGGATTTTCCATGCACAGCTTTTCATACTTGAAAAATCCCATAGTATGAAAGGCTAAAAGCTCGTATTTTTCGTATTGAAACTGCTTTGCAAATTCGGCGTATTTTGCTATCTGCTCCTCATTATCATTTATACCCGGAACAACAACCGTTCTCAGCCAAAGCCTTTTTCCGGTTTCGGAACAGTATCTGCCGATTTCAACAAAATGCCTGAATTCTCCGCCAGTATATTTTTTGTAGCTATTTTCATCGCAGAATTTAACATCAAGAATGACCATATCGGCATTATCAATGCATTTTTTAACCTCATCCGTAAGGGGAACACTGCCCGAGGTGTCCAGGCAGTAGTTGATTTCCTCTTTCTTTAAAAGCGGATAAACCTCGTTTATAAATGCAGCGTTTAAAAGCGGTTCTCCGCCTGAAAAAGTTACGCCGCCCCCGTTTTTAAAATATGGCTTGTAACGTTTGATTTTGTTTGCAAGCTGCTCTGCCGAATATTCGTTATTGCCTTTAAACCATGTGTCGGGATTGTGGCAGTAAACGCAGCGTAAAGGGCAGCCCGTAAAGAATACACCATATCGTATTCCTTCGCCGTCAAGCGTTGCCATTGATTCAAATGAATGTATGTCAGCCATATTTTACCTCGGTTTGTTTTTTATTTTATTGCATCAATCTGAAAATCACCGCTTACGGAATTGACTTTGATTTCAGAGCTGCCGTTTCCGTAAACATATGTGCCGTTGCCATGTGCCTTTTTAATACTGGTTACCTTGAAATCGTTTGTGTAAACTTCGCCTGAAACAGTGTCGCAGTTAATGGTAAATCCGCTTATATCGGCAGGAACAAACACTGTGCAGTCACCGCTTACTGTATCGGAATCAAATTCTTTCAATGCAGTATGTGTAATGATTTGGGAGTCTGCACTTACTCCGTCAATATCTATATCGTTAAAGTTTCCTTCAGCATTAATGTTTCCGCTTACTGTGTCAACATCAAAAGAATTTGCAGTGATTCCCCTGATATTTGAATCTGCAGAAACACAGTCAATTTCAAGCTCGTTCAGAAGTAAGCCCTTTGGCAGTCGAACCGTTAATTCCTTATTCTGAGGATTGGATACCTTAAATCCCGACTTGCAGAACTTGATTTTAAGCTTATTTCCGTCAACACGGTAGCGAAGCGCATAATCCGGATTGCTTTGTTTTGGCTCTGAGAAGGATATGGTATCTCCGTCATAATATTCAACAATGATATTATGGCTTATCCAATCAATTGAAAGCTCTGTAATGCCGTTTGCCGCAACTTCGGCACTGCCGGCAGTATACTTGCTTTCATCATCATAATTATATACTCCTCCTGTAACATTATCGCTTATAATTTCAGGAATATTATCAAAAACCGTTCCAAGGCTGTTTCCTAAAAATCCGAATACACAGCTTATTGCAACAACGGCAATTATTGTAATTCCGCATATGATTGAGATTATGACTGCCGTAACGGAACCGCCTTTGGATTTTGTCTGAGCAGGCTGATAAGTTCCGCTTGGAGAATAATAGGTTCCGTTTGCCGAATTATACTGTGTAAAATCATCCTGCTTTTTTCGGCGTGTTTTGTTGTAGGTATCACAGATAATGTAATACATAGGAATGGTTATAAAAAGAATCCATGTAGGATGCCAGATATGAAGTATCATTCCGCCTGCAAGATACATTGCCGCGATAAAAACAGGATAACAGAAGTGGGCAGGGTTTTTCGTTTTAATTGCAGTTACGGCTGTTTCTATAATTGGTATAAATAAAAACATAATCCAGCCTACTGCCCATCCGTTTTTTGTGAAAAATCCGAAGAACAGATAAAGCAAAACAATTGAAAGAGGAAGCAATGCGTGAAGCCACGGATTTTTCTCGGGCTTCGGGCTGTAAAAGGGCGGCGTGGGTCTGTTATAGACGTGTCCGTCCTTTGTTTCCACATGAACGCCTCTTCCGCTTACATGAACATTATCTCCGTCTTTGCTTTCAACATGGATTCCATCCCATCCGATATGAACTTTATCTTTTCCGTTTTCCGTGTTAAAGCCGTTGCTGAAATTTGTACCGGTGTTTTCTTCTTTTTCATTATTTATGTTTTCGCTTTCGGATTGTTCTTCTTCGGCTGATTCCTTTGGCTGCTCCTCTGAAATTTTTTTCGGGGCATCCGTTCCGTTTAACAGTTCATCAATTGTAATACCGTACAGGTTTGCCAGTGCTATTAAATTATCGGTATCAGGGCTGCTTTCGGAACGTTCCCATTTGGATATTGCCTGTCTTGAAACTCCGATTTTTTCAGCAAGCTCTTCCTGTGAAAAGCCGTTTGCCTTTCTATATTCAAAGAGCCTTTTTGCTGTTTCAATATTCATCTTATCACCTCAAGTAAATTTTAGCAGTAGCAGGGGGTGGAACGCTATAAACTTTGCTTTTCATTTGCGAAATTCTGGTTTTCAATTCCGCAACTATAGGTTGCAAAATTGCCTGTTAGGCAGTAATTAAGCCATTTTCGGAAATTTATTTTACGCTGAATCTGAATTCTGTTGTTGTTTTAAATTCTTCGTTCGGCTGAACATATGAAAAGGGAAATTTGTCTGAAAGGTTTACACTGTCGGGATAAAACTGTGTTTCAAGTGCAATGCCCCGTCTGAAGGTAACGGCACCGTTTGCTTTGCCCGGATTGCCATCCTTTGCAAGCCAGCCGCCGCAGTAAACCTGAATACCCGGAAGGTCTGTATAAACCGAAAGCTGTCTTCCGCTTTTTTCTTCATAAAGAACGGCGGCCTCCGTAAAATCACGCGGTTCTTTATTCAGGCAGTAGTTATTATCGTAGCCTATTCCGTCAATAATAGCACGGAAAGGCTCATCAATTTTATCCCCGATTTTATGCATTTCGGTAAAGTCCATCATGGTTCCTTTTACCCTGCCGAGCATGCCTGTCGGAAGCTGGCTGTCGTCTGTTTCCGTAAAATAATCTGCGTCAATTTTAAGATAATGGTTTTCAATTGTTTCGGTTGTATTTCCCGAAAGATTGAAATAAGCATGGTTCGTCGGATTGGCGACTGTCTTTTTATCGCTGAGAACGGTATATTCAAGTCTTAATGTATTGTCCTCTGTAAATGTATATTTCACCGTTAATGTAAAATTGCCGGGAAAGCCGTCCTCCATATCAGGCGAAAATTTTTCAAAGGTAACCGAGCTTTCGGTTGTTTCTTTTACATCCCAGTTTGTGAAGCTGAAGCGTCCGCCGCCGTGAAGCGTCCATGTTCCCTGATTTGCCGGAAGTCTGTATTCCGTGCCGTCCATTGAAAATTTGGCATCTCTGATTCTGTTTGCAACTCTGCCTACCAGAAGCCCCTGAAAGCCTAAATCCCCTATGATGTAAGGCTGCGGCTCATTAAAGCCGAGCACAACGTCGGCAAGTTTGCCCTCTCTGTCCGGTACATGAATTGCCTGAATGCCGCCGCCGAGAGTCTGCAGGGAAACGGAAGCTCCGCTTTTGTTTGTTATGGTATAAAGATCAATCTCTGTTCCGTCTGCCATTTTTCCGAAAACTGTTTTTGTTATGCTCATAGTATTTTTACCTTTCTGAATTTGTTTTTTTATTGAGGGCAATGCCCGAACATCAACATTTGTCGGGAAAAAATCTTTTCAAATGTTATAACTTGAGTATAAACCGAAATGTAAACAAATTCAATAGAATCTTGACATTTGGGTTTATAAAATATATTCTTAATATATTATTGGAAACTAAAACATATTATAAATTCTGGATTAAAGAAAGGAATGTTCCTTTTGGAAAACATTATGATGATTTTTACAACAGTTATGCGCTATGTGCTTCCTGTTGCTGCACTTATTGTTGTAACTACCTGCGTTATTTCGCTTTTCAGAAACAGACCGCGAATTCATAAAATGGCCCAGCTTACTGATAAAAACAATGGCTCTGTTATTGATATCAACCATTGGGAAACCTCTATCGGTAAGTCAAGATCTAATGATATTGTGCTTCCCGTGCCGTCTGTTTCCCGTTTTCATGCCGTTATTGCCAAAAAGAGAAGTGAATGGATTATCACAGATACCTTTTCTAAAAACGGAATATATTTAAATGGTGAAAAGGTGGACGGCAAGGCTGCACTCAATGACGGGGATGTTATTGAAATCGGCAATATTCCTCTTGTTTTTGAATGTGCAGAGGCGCTGTCGAGCAAAGCAAAAAAAGAAATCAGAAATCAGGCAAGAGGAACAGCAAAGGTTGTTGCCTATGCCGTTCTTGTTGACACCAAAACGCATAAGCCTGTTTATATTAAGAAAAAGGACGTTCTTATCGGAAGAGAGGACGCAAGCGACATTCAGCTTCTATCCAATACGGTTTCGGGCAGGCACGCAAGAATTCATCTGACATCAAGGGGATGGGCTCTTTCCGATCTGGACAGTCATAACGGAACAAAGCTGAACGGCAGATATATCAATCAGCCGCAGCTGATTTTTGATGAAGATATGATAACCTTCGGCGACAAGGTATTTGTTTTCTATGAAAAGTGAGGTGGGAAAAATGGCAAAGCGTGATAAGAAAAAGCTTCCGAAAATTAAGCCTATCAATAATTTTCTTATGCTTCTTATTATATCTGTTTTTCAGCTTGTAACCGCTTTCAGTGCAGCTTACAGCCATGAAAAATTTGAATCAAAGGTGCTTCTTGCCGCTGCACTTTTGGTGCTTACCGAGTGGATTTATCTTGTATCATTTTATACAATGCTTCACAGAAGAAATTTTGAGCTGGAGCTTATTGCGTTTTTCCTTTGCGGAACGGGCATATCGGCTATCGGTTCTGTTGATGCAAACAGCGCTTTTAAGCAGTACTTTATGATACTTGCAGGAATATTGATTTACATTTTTATGGTGTTTATTCTCGGCAATGTTGATCTGTGTATGAAATTAAGGCTGCCTGTTGCAGTGGGTGCCATTCTGCTTCTGATTATAAATCTTGTTATAGCAAAGGTAACAAACGGCGCAAGAAACTGGGTAACAATAGGGGGTATAACCTTTCAGCCGTCTGAGTTTGTGAAAATAGCGTTTATTTTTGTCGGATCGGCAACGCTTGAAAAAATACAGACAAGCAAGAATATTTTTGCGTTTATCGGATTTTCAATTGCCTGTGTAGGCTCATTGATCCTGATTAAGGATTTCGGTACGGCGCTGATTTTCTTTATAACTTTTCTTATAATCGCCTTTATGAATTCCGGCGATATCAAAACGATTATTCTTGCCGTTGCTTCGGCAGTGCTTGGTGCGGGAATTGTTGTTAAATATAAATCCTATGTAACTGCCCGTTTTTCTGTTTACCGCCATATCTGGGAGCCGGAATACTTTAACGGCAGCGGATATCAGCAAACCAGAACGCTTGTAGGAATGGCATCGGGCGGTCTGCTTGGGCTTGGTATCGGAAACGGAAATACAAAGTATGTTTTTGCATCTACAACAGATTTGATTTTCGGTGTTATCTGCGAGGAATGGGGATTTATTTTCGGTATTATTCTTGTATTAACCTTTGTTGCAATTGCCGCATCGGCACTGATTAATTCCATTGCATCAAGGTCTACCTTTTACTCAATAGCAGCGGTTGCAGGTGCGGGTATGCTCCTGTTCCAGACAGCACTTAATATTTTCGGCATAACCGATGTTTTGCCGTTAACCGGTGTAACACTTCCGTTTGTAAGCCAGGGCGGTTCATCCATGATGTGCTGCTGGGCAGTGCTTGCGTTTATTAAAGCGTCTGATGTGCGCACCTATAATTATCTTGGGGGTGCAAAAAAGAAATGAAAATGATTACAAGAAGAGGAGTTTTCCTCTGGATACTTTCCGTATTATTTGTTGCAGGTCTTGTTTTTATGGGCTACAGCCTTGTTGAAGAGGGCGATGTCTGGGTTATGAAATACTACAACAGCCATGTTTATAATGATGGTAAGCTGATTGCTGCCGGCGCTATTACGGACAGGGACGGCGTTGTTCTTGTTGAAACAAAGGATGGCGACCGTGTTTATAACGAAAGCAAAAGCATCAGAAAATCAAATCTTCATGTTGTGGGTGATATGAGAGGCTTTATAGCAACAGGTGTTCAGACGGCTTATGAATCCGAACTTGTAGGATACAACGTTCTTACAGGTGTTTACGGTATTGAAAGGGGAACCAACGGCAATGATTTAAAGCTTACCGTTGATTCCGAGCTGAATAAGATTGCGTATAATGCCCTTGAGGGCAGAAAGGGCACCATCGGTGTTGTAAACTACAAAACAGGTGATATTGTCTGTATGGTATCTGCGCCTACCTTTGATGTAAACAATGTTCCGAGAGATCTGGATACAAATCCGATTTATGAGGGTGCCTATCTGAACAGATTTCTTTCCGGTCTTTATACCCCGGGCTCAACCTTTAAGATTGTTACAACGATTTGTGCGCTTGAGAATATGGGAAATGATGTTTTGAATGAAACATGGAATTGTAAAAGAATTTTTGATGTAGACGGAATTAAAGAAGATAATATTATATGTAACAGCTATCACGGCAAAATTGATTTTGAGCATGCGCTTGCGCAAAGCTGCAACACTGCGTTCGGCAGTCTTGCGATACAGCTTGGAGCAGATAAATTGAAAGCAACGGTTGATAAGCTTGGTTTAACCTCCTCCGTTTCCGTAAGCGGTAAAATTTCTTCGGCTGCAGGCAGATTTCCTCTTGAAAGCGATGCTGCCGATACAACAGTCGGCTGGACGGGCATCGGTCAGGGCGATACGCTTCTGAATCCTGCTTCCATGCTTCGCTTAATGTGTGCCATTGCAAATAACGGAAAGGCAGTGTCCTTTAATATTGTGGATGATTTTTCAAATCAGGCAGGAAAGGCGCTCGGCGTATCCTTTAAATCGGATGAAACGCAGCTTATCAGCTCCGAAACAGCAGAAACAGTTAAAAAGCTTATGAGGAGCAATGTTGTGATTCAATATGGAGAAAGCAGATTCCCGGGGCTGAATATCTGTGCGAAATCGGGCACTGCCGAAATTGATGATGTGGATGCTCATAATACGGCACTTTTTGTAGGCTTTTTAGATGACGAGGCGCATCCTTATGCTTTTATAGTTGTTGCGGAACGAGGCAATTCGGGCTCCAAGGTTGCGGGATCCATTGCCAATACGGTGCTGCAGGCAGTTGTGGAACAGGATTAATTCGTGTGAAAAATCACACGAATTCGGTTATATTGCCCTCAAAATTTGCCTATGGCATAATTTTGAAATGGCTGAATCCGCATTCATGCCGTGTGCGGCTGCAACAAGGACATCGTGATTATTAATTACTATTTGCAGCCGGAAAGGCTATGTGAATTAAAATGGAAGAAACAAATTATGAAAAAAGGGCGGAAAGAGCACTGCTTATTTCCGTTGATACAGGTGATTTTGATGCCGAAGCTTCAATAAATGAGCTTGCCGAACTTGCTGATACGGCAGGTGCGGAGGTTATCGGAATGATGGTGCAGAAAAAGGATGCACCTTCGCCGTCCTCCTTTGTCGGTTCGGGCAGATTGGAGGAAATGGAACAGTTTTGCCGGTCAAATGATATTGATATTATCATTGCAGACAGTGAATTATCTCCGATTCAGGTAAAAAACATCGAGGATTTTACGGCGGTCAGGGTTGTAGACAGAACCACACTTATCCTTGATATTTTTGCAAAAAGAGCAAGATCCGCCGAGGGTAAGATTCAGGTTGAGCTTGCGCAGCTTAAGTATTCGCTTCCCCGTCTTTCGGGGCAGGGCAAAAGCCTTTCAAGGCTCGGCGGCGGAATAGGCACAAGGGGGCCGGGCGAAACGAAGCTTGAATCGGATAAAAGGCATATCCGAAGAAGAATTCAGTATCTTAACGAAAGCCTTGATAAAATTGAAAAGCGCAGACAGGCTATGCATGAGCGCAGACGGAAAAACGGTGCGCAGGCAGTTGCCATAGTAGGCTATACAAATGTCGGCAAATCCACGCTTATGAACCGTCTGACATCGGCAGGCGTGCTTGAAGAAAACAAATTGTTTGCAACGCTCGATCCGACTGCCAGAAAGCTTATTCTGCCGGACGGAAGGCAGATTATGCTCATAGATACGGTTGGTCTTGTCCGCAGGCTTCCTCATCATCTTGTTGACGCTTTTAAATCAACGCTTGAAGAAGCCCTTTGGGCAGATGTTATTCTCAATGTATGTGATGCTTCAAGTGAGGAATGCAGCGAGCATATTCAGGTTACGAATGATTTGCTGTCCTCTCTTGGGTGTGACGGAAAGCCGATCATAAATGTTTTGAACAAATGTGATTTGGTTCCGGATATTGTCAATTATTTATTGATAGGGAAAAGTGTTCATATCAGTGCAAAAACAGGCTATGGGATTGGTAAGCTCCTTGATGAAATATCAAATGCACTCCCGAAAACAATGGCGAAGGTTCAGCTTTTGGTTCCGTTTTCCAAATCAAAAATTGCCAATGAAATCAGAAATTACGGCATTGTTGAAAGCGAAGAGTATACAGAGGACGGCATTAAAATAACAGCCGTTGCCGAGACTTATTATCTTGATACAATTGAAGATTATATTGTAAGTTATATTTAATACGGTTTGCTCATAAAATCAATTGTAGGTGATTTTATGAAGATGCTGACTTTAAGATTAAAGCCCAAAACTATTTTCGGGCTGCTGCTTGTTTTTACGGGGATAATTGTAATTGTTATAACCTTTGCTTCCAATCATATTAAAAGCAATGAAAGCGTTATGAATTCCGTTACGCTGGAAACGAATGAGGAAAGAGAATCCTATTTAACCTCGCTCGGTTGGGAATTCAAAACGGACTGCACCGAAAAGCAGGTTAAAATTCCCGAGGAATTCAATGATGTTTATACAAGATACAATGAAATTCAAAAGTCTCAGGGCTTTGATTTAGAGCAATATAAAGGGCAGGAGGTTACTGTTTATACATACAGCATAACAAACTATCAGGGCTATGAAAACAGAGATTGTATTTATGCCAATCTGCTTGTCTGCAATAATACGCTGATTGGCGGAGATGTCTGCTCAACCTCTGCTTCCGATGGATTTATGCAGTCGCTGAAAAAACAGTAAGCAAGGAATGGAAAGAATAGACAAAATTATTTCTAATGAACTTAATATTGCAAGAAGTGATGCCAGATCTCTTATTAAATCGGGCAAAGTATTTGTAAACGGAGTATGTGAAAAGTCTGCTGCCCGGAAACTTGATGAGGAAAGGGATATTCTTAACGTAAACGGAAAGGAAATTAAATTCCGCAGGTTTGTTTATATAATGATGAATAAGCCAAAGGGTGTAATTTCCTCAACGGACGGCAGAAAGACGGATGAAAAAACCGTTATTGATATTTTACCCGAGGATATGAAGCGGAAAAAGCTTTTTCCTGCCGGCAGACTTGATAAGAATACAACCGGATTTATGCTTATAACCGATGACGGAGAATTTGCCCATAAAATTTTAAGTCCGAAAAAGCATATTCCGAAAACGTATATTGCATCTCTTGATAAGCCTTTTGACGAAAGCATAGCCGAAGCTTTTAAAAAGGGCGTTGTTATCGGAAATGATGAATGTTTGCCTGCCGTTCTTGAAGCTGCAGACGAAGATTATAAAACGGCAAAGGTTATCATAAAGCAGGGAATGTATCATCAGATAAAAAGAATGTTTAAAAGCTTTGGTATTGAGGTTGTTGAGCTGAAAAGGATTAAAATGGGAAAGCTTTCTCTTGATGAACATTTAGCAGAGGGCGAGTGCAGATTTTTAGATGAATTTGAACTTGAACTCCTTGAAAATAATTGAATACTGCAAAATCTGCCGCAATAAATTAGTGCTGTTATTTACAAAAGAGCACTATATATTGTGGTTTTTTGTTTGAAAATTACAAGTTTATGCAAGTTGAACAAAAAAATAATAAAATGTTGTTAAAAAGGTTGCAAATTGTTTATAACCCTTGTATAATATCAACAAGAGAAATGTAATCACTTTGTGCAGTTTTTTGATATGTTGAATATTAAGAGGGGGATTCTTTAATGCCTAACAGATTATTTCAGACAATTGTAAATCAAATGAGGGATTCAATAGACCGTAATATCGGTGTTGTTGATGAGAGCGGATCGGTAATCGCCTGCTCAGAGCTTGGCCAGATCGGCGAAATCCGCAAGGGTGTTGTTTCTGCTGGCGTATTTTCCGGTATCCAGACCTGTGTGGACGGCTGTACTTATAAGGCCTTCGGCAACTCTGTTCATCCTGAATATGCCGTATTCCTTGACGGAATTGACGAGGTAAGCAAAAGATATGCAGATATTATTGCCGTTGCCATGGATCAGATAAAGCAGAATAATGATGAAAAATTTGACCGCTCAAATTTTGTAAAAAATGTTATTCTGGACAATATTCTTCCCGGTGATATTTATATTAAAAGCCGTGAACTTCATTTTAATAACGATGCAACAAGGGTTGTGTTTATTATTCGTGTTGCGCAGCAGACGGATATTTCCGTTTATGATGTTATCCAGAATTTCTTTCCCGATAAAACAAAGAATTTTGTTATAAATGTGAATGAAAGCGATATTGCTCTTATCAAAGAGGTTCGACCGAATGTTGAAATGAAGGATCTTGAAAAGCTTGCAAGATCTATATGTGATACTTTATCAACTGAATTTTACTGCAGTGCTGTTGTAGGCATCGGCACCTGCGTTACAGGCATTAAGGAGCTTGCACATTCTTTTAAAGAGGCGCAGGTTGCGCTTGAAGTAGGCAAGGTGTTTGATACGGAGCAGCCGATTGTCAGCTATGAAAATCTTGGAATTGCACGTCTTATTTATCAGCTTCCGACAACGCTTTGTGATATGTTTCTGCGTGAGGTTTTCAAAACCGGCTCAATCGAATCCCTGGATCAGGAAACTCTGTTTACGATTCAGAAGTTTTTTGAAAATAACCTTAATGTATCGGAAACAAGCCGTAAGCTTTTTGTTCACAGAAATACACTTGTTTACCGCCTTGAAAAAATCAAGAAAATAACAGGCCTTGACCTTCGAGAATTTGATGATGCCATTGTATTTAA
>DESD01000059.1:16230-16439 GCA_002361935.1 Ruminococcaceae bacterium UBA3323
ATTTGATGATGCCATTGTATTTAAAGTAGCACTTATGGTTAATAAATATCTTGAATCAACACCTGTTAAATACTGATTCAATCCCGTTTAAAAATCCTTCCTTTCATTAGGAGGGATTTTTTGATAATTATTCCAATTATGTCAATAATATCTTATATATTATAAATTGTTTACAAAATTGTTACAAAAAGAGCTGATTGGCTCTTGAT
>DESD01000040.1:0-213 GCA_002361935.1 Ruminococcaceae bacterium UBA3323
TCAAAGCTTTACGTTCTTGACCTTAAGGACGAATATGTTGAAGATTACATCTGGCCATGCTTAAAGGCAGGTGCCGATTATGAAACATATCTTTTAGGCACATCCCACGCCCGCCCGTGCATAGCAAAGGGGCTTGCGGAGATTGCCGTTAAGGAAGGGGCAGACGCTATCTGCCATGGATGCACAGGTAAGGGTAATGACCAGGTAAGATTT
>DESD01000040.1:481-11192 GCA_002361935.1 Ruminococcaceae bacterium UBA3323
AAGGGTAATGACCAGGTAAGATTTGAGCTTACCCTTAAGGCTTTTGCTCCGCAGATGGAAATCATTGCACCTTGGAGAGAGTGGGATATCAAATCCCGTGAAGAAGAAATTGAATACGCAGAGGCACACAACATTCCTCTTAAAATAAACAGAGAAACAAACTATTCCAAGGACAAGAATGTTTGGCATTTATCACACGAGGGTCTTGATCTTGAGGATCCTGCAAATGAGCCGATGTATTCAAAAGAGGGCTTCCTTGAATTAGGAGTTGCACCTGAGCAGGCTCCTGACAAGCCAACCTATGTAACAATTCATTTTGAGCAGGGCGTTCCGACTGCTGTTGACGGCAAGGAAATGAAGCCTCTTGCAATTGTTGAAAAGCTTAATGAGCTTGGCGGTGCAAACGGCATCGGTCTTCTTGATATTGTTGAAAACAGGCTTGTGGGAATGAAGAGCCGCGGCGTTTATGAAACACCGGGCGGAGCGATCCTTTATAAAGCACACGAGCTTCTTGAAATGATTACACTTGACCGTGAAACATCTCACTACAAAAAGCTTGTTTCCCAGAAATTCGGAGAGCTTGTTTATAACGGCTTATGGTTTACACCTCTTCGTGAAGCACTTTCGGCTTTCGTTGATAAAACACAGGAAACCGTTACAGGCGATGTTAAATTAAAGCTTTATAAGGGCAACATCATTAATGCGGGAATCACTTCACCATATACACTTTATGATGAAAATATTGCTTCCTTCGGTGAAGACGGCGGTACTTACAATCAGGCAGATTCCGCAGGATTTATTAATCTTTTCGGTCTTTCCATCAAGGTTAAGGCTCTTCTTGATGCGCAGAGAGGCAACAACTGATACAAAAAATTACGGGCGGACAATGTTCGCCCGTGCACTATATAAGGAGCTGATATTATGGCACAATTATGGAAGGGCAGATTCAAAAAGGAACTTGCCAAAGAAACAAATGATTTCAACTCTTCAATCAGCTTTGACAGCAGAATGTTTGAAGAGGATATCAAAGGCAGCATTGCCCACGCAGCAATGCTTGGCGCAGCAGGAATAATTGATAAAAGCGAAAGCGAAAAAATTGCAGCCGAGCTTGATAAAATTCTCAGCGAAATAAGAAGCGGAGCTCTTCAGATTGATATGGAAGCAGAAGATATTCACACCTTTATTGAGGGCGAATTAACCGCAAGGCTTGGCCAAACAGGCAAAAGGCTTCATACAGCAAGATCAAGAAATGATCAGGTTGCGCTTGATATCCGCCTGACATTAAGGAATGAAATATCCGAAATAGAAGAAAAAGTAAAACAGCTTATTTCCGTTATCTGTGATAAAGCGGAAGAAAATAAAAAAACAATTATGCCCGGCTACACGCATCTTCAGCGTGCACAGCCGATTACCTTTGCGCATCACATTATGGCATATGCTGCCATGCTCTGCAGAGATTTAGGCAGACTGGAAGATGCAAAAAAAAGAATGAATATATGTCCTCTCGGCTCCGGTGCTTTGGCAGGAACAACCTACCCGCTCAACAGAGAAATGGTTGCCGACCTTCTTGGTTTTGACGGAATAACACTGAACTCGCTTGACGGTGTGTCCGACCGTGATTTCTGCATTGAGCTTGCTTCTGCACTTTCACTGATTATGGTTCATCTTTCCAGATTTTCAGAAGAAATCATTATGTGGTGCAGCTGGGAATTCAAATTTATTGAGCTGGATGATGCCTTTTCAACAGGCTCTTCCATTATGCCGCAAAAGAAAAATCCGGATATTGCAGAGCTTGTTAGAGGAAAAAGCGGCAGAGTTTTCGGCGATTTAACAACACTTTTAACTGTGATGAAAGGCATTGCCCTTGCATACAATAAGGATATGCAGGAGGATAAGGAAGCCATTTTTGATGCCGTTGATACTGTTAAAATGTGCTTAACTGCATTTACTCCTATGATTGAAACCATGTCTGTTTTAAAAGAAAACATGAGAAATGCTGCGGCAAAGGGCTTTATAAATGCAACGGACTGTGCCGATTATCTTGTAGGAAAGGGGCTGCCGTTCAGAGATGCCTATAAAGCAACTGGCGAACTGGTTGCACTTTGTATAGATAAAAATTTAACACTTGAAACGCTGCCGCTTGAGGAATACAAAAACATCTGCGGTTTATTCGATGAAGATGTATATACGGCAATCAATCTTGAAAAATGCGTTGCAGACAGGCTTGTTATCGGCGGTCCGAGCGAACAAAGCATTGACAATCAGATAGCTGCCGCTAAAAAACAGCTTATGTGAATGAATTGTTACAAACGCATTCAATTGTAAATATTTTGTTTCTGTTTGTTGACTTAATACGCTGTATTGGTTTATAATGAATTAAAATCCAAATAATGATTAAGGAAAAGTATTATGGCATATAAAATTGTTGTAGATTCCTGCTGTGACCTTACAGCAGAAATGAAAGAATGGAGCAATCTTACAGTTGTTCCGCTCACTCTTCAGATTGGCGATTATGTTATCAAAGATGATGAAAACTTTAATCAGGATGATTTCATTAAACGAATGACATCCTCAAACGAACTTGCAAAATCCGCATGCCCCTCCCCCGATGCATTTGCACAGGCCTGTGAGGGCGATGAGGACGAGGTTTATATTATCACAATAACCGATAAGCTAAGCGGTTGTTATAACAGCGCCGTTCAGGGTGTTGAGCTTTATAAGGATGATAATCCTGACAGTAAAAAGAAAATTCACATTTTCAATTCTCTTGCAACCTCAGGGCTTGAAACCATTATGGCTTATAAAATTAAGGAGCTTGCAGATAACGGAACTGATTTTGACGAATTAGTTAAAACCGTTGAGGATTTCTGCGTTAAGGATTGCTTCCTTTACTTTCATCTTGAAAGCTTTGATGCGCTTAAAGGCAACGGAAGATTATTCAACCTTGGTGCAAAGGTAATTGAAGCGCTTCGTGTTAAGCTTATCTGCAGAAGAACCGATTACGGCAATATCTCGCTTGCCGGCAAGGACTTATCCGAAAACAGAATTCTTCAGAAGCTTGCCGCATTTGTTCAGAAAGAAACAGCCGGCTGTGATTTAAACGGCAAAATGGCTGTAGTCAGCTATGTATGCTGCAAAGAAAAAGCAGAAACCGTTGCAAAATTAATAAAAGAAAAAACAGGATATAAGGATGTTATTATTCTAAAAGCAAGCGGACTTAATTCTCTTTATGCTTCAAATAACGGTGTTCTTGTTTCATTTTCAAAATAATCATGAATATATAAAAGGCTTCTCTCGCGAGAAGCCTTTCATTTTGATGGATGTTTTTTTACTGAATATCTGCATTTCCGCACAATATATTTTTTAAAATCTAAAATCTCTTTCTCCGTTTTCAATATCAACAAGGTTATGGCGCACAATTTCCTTAACCCTTTCCTTGCCGATATTATCAATTTCCTTTTCAATCAATGCTTCACCGATTTTTCTTGTATCCTCCGACGCATAATCCATAAGAAATTCTTTAAGTGTTATGAGTGCATTGGGATGACAGCAATTTTGTATCTGCCCGGATTTGCAAAGGCTCATAAACCGATCGCCTGTTCTGCCTTCTCTGTAGCACGCTGTGCAGAAGGACGGAATATAGCCTGCCCGCATAAGCCAATTTACCACTTCATCAAGGGTTCTGTTGTCGGAAACATCAAACTGTTCCGTATCATGAGGACGTTCTTCTTCGCAGTATCCGCCAACGGATGTTCTTGAACCGCCGCTTATCTGGCTTACACCGAGGCGGATAATCTTTTCCCGGATTTCGGCAGTTTCCCTTGTTGAAACAATCATTCCCGTATAAGGAACCGCAATACGGATGCATGCTGCAATCTTACAAAACATTTCATCACTCAGCGAATTATCAAATTCATTCGGATCTATATCATCCGCTTTTTTTACACGGGGAACACTGATTGTATGCGGACCTACACCGTGAACTGCTTCCAGATGCTCTGCATGCATTAAAAGCCCGGCAAACTCATAACGGTATTTATCAAGCCCGAAAAGCACACCGATACCAACATCATCAATACCGCCCTCCATAGCTCTGTCCATAGCCTCGGTATGATAATCATAGTTATGCTTCGGCCCCGTAGGATGAAGCTTTTCATAATTTTCCTTATGATAGGTTTCCTGAAAAAGAATATACGTGCCGATTCCTGCATCTTTAAGCTTTTTATAATTTTCGACGGTTGTTGCTGCAATATTTACATTAACACGACGGATTGCTCCGTTTTTATGCTTGATTGAATAAATGGTTTTAATGCATTCCAGTATATATTCAATAGGATTATTCACAGGATCCTCCCCTGCTTCAATTGCAAGGCGCTTATGCCCCATATCCTGAAGCGCAATAACTTCCCTTGCAACCTCCTCCTGAGTCAGCTTTTTACGCGGAATATGCGTGTTTTTTGCGTGATACGGACAATACAGACAGCCGTTTACGCAATAATTTGAAAGATAAAGAGGGGCAAACATAACAATTCGGTTGCCGTAAAAATCCTTTTTAATCTGCTCTGCAAGATTATAGATTTCTTCTGTTTTTTCCTTATTATCACAGGCAAGAAGAACACTGGCTTCCCTATGTGAAAGGCCTTGCCTTAATTTTGCCTTTTCAATAATTTTATCAACAAGCGCTAAATCATTTTTATGCGCATCCGCAAAGGCAATGGTATCCAATATTTCCTGATGATTAATGAATTCCTCTGCTTTTAATGATTTTGGATTATATTGTGCCACGAATAAACATCTCCTTTATATAAGAACACCCATTGTTCAGGCGGTTAGTTGAAACTGTTTTCAAAAAAATATTTTATCACTATCGGATTTTTATTTCAATATTTAATTGAAATAAACTGAAATTAAATATATAATTGATTTGTATGAAATCCCCTTTTCCCCTGCGGCCGGTGCTTCCTTAGTCCGGAGCGAAGATAGGTTTATTATATGAGAAATATATATTTTAAAATATCAGAGGCTGATAACGGCTTAATGATTAAAGATTTTTTAAAAGGCTTCGGCGTATCATCCTCACTTCTTACAAAGCTGAAGCAAACAGAAAACGGAATAACCCTTAACGGAAGCTTCGCCAAAGCAATAGAGCACATAAAAACAGACGATACACTCCAAATTTCCATAGAAAGCAAGGGGCATATGCCCATTCCGTCCGATACTGAAATTGAAATTTTATATGAGGACGAGGATATCCTTGTTGCAAACAAGCCGCCGTTTATGCCTGTTCACGAAAGCAGAAATCACAGAGGAGACACACTTTCAAACGCAGTTGCCGCCCATATGAAAGAGGATACGGCGTTTCGTGCTGTTTTCCGGCTTGACAGAGATACAAGCGGAGCTGTTTTAATTGCAAAGCACGAGCTTGCTGCCTCCAAGCTTGCAGGAAAAATAAAAAAGGACTATTATGCCGTTGTAAAAGGAAAAATCACGGAAAGCGGCACAATAGACCTGCCCATTAAAAGGCTTGACGAAAGCATTATAAAACGCTGCGTTGCCGACGGCGGCGAGCGTGCCGTTACACACTATAAACCGATAAAAACCTCAAACCGGACAACGCTTTTAAAAATAAATCTGGAAACGGGACGAACACATCAGATAAGAGTCCATTTTTCTCATTTAGGCTGCCCCCTTGTCGGCGACAGCCTTTACGGAGGAGAGGACAGGCGGATAAACAGACAGGCACTTCATTGCAGGGATATTTATTTTACGCATCCGATTACCAATGAAGAAATGCATATCTACAGCCCGTTTCCACAGGATTTTCAAAGGCTTATTTAAGCAAAAAGCACAAAATTATAACATAAAGGAAATTTGTGTGATAAATCACACTATCTCAATTATATCGCCCTTAAAGTTTTTCTGCGGCATAATTTTGAGAGGGCTGTAATCACCATTAACGCCTTGTCCGGCTACAGCAGGGTGTTGATGATTTTTAATAAAAGATTTGTAGTCCGAAAGGCTATGGTGATTTATATGCCTGCATTTTCAACACATTATATTTTTGCAGAAGAGATGATGGACAGGTTAAAAGAAATTGCTGATTTTAAAATAAATGAAAATGCTGTTTTCATTGGTGCACAGGGACCTGATATTTTCTTTTTTCATCGTGTTTTTCCATGGCAGAAAGGAAAGCCTTTAAGAAAACTAGGCTCTTCACTTCACAGAGAAAAGCCGGGAATTCTCCTTAATAAGCTTTTTAACTACTGCCATACAAGCAAAAGCAGCATAGCTAAAAGCTATGCCTTTGGTTTTATTCTTCATTATGCACTTGACAGAAGCTGCCACCCATATGTTTACTATCTTCAGAATAAAATAACACAGCGGCATCCCGAATTCAACCCGCATTCTGCGCATAATATAATTGAATTATCGCTGGACAGTTTGATGCTTTCACTTTGCCTGAATATTAAAAACCCTGTTCTTTTTGAAACAGAAAAAACAATAAATGCAACGGAAAACGAATTGAATGAGATTTCAAAGGAAATTGCCTTTCTTGCCGATATTACAGTCGAAGAAGCCAAAACAGCGATTCTTGATATGAAAAACATGCAGCGGCTTTTGCTTGATAAAAACGGGAAAAAGAAAAAAATAACCGCAGAGCTTGAAAAAATTGCTTCTCCGTTCACAAAAAACTTTCTGCTGTCAGCATACTTTCGCACGGATAACTTGGAAAAAGCAAAAAAATATGCTAATATATATAATGGAAAATGGAAGTCCCCATTTAGCGAGCCGGCAAGCAGAAAAAGCTTTTTTGATTTATATGAGGAAGCAAAAGACGATGCTAAGACCCTGCTTATAAAATGGCAGAGCGGTGCTGACGGAGAAGAAATTACAAACAATTTATCTTTTTTAACAGGAGTTGAAGTAAAATGAAAACGATTCCAAGCTTTCAGATAGACCATAACAAATTAACAAAGGGAATTTATATCAGCCGAATTGACGATGATATTACAACCTATGATATCCGCATGCGTGAACCTAACAGGGAAACCGTTATGACAAACGCTGCCATGCACACCATTGAGCATATTTTTGCCACCTATGTGCGCAACACGGAATTCGGCGACAATATTATTTATTTCGGACCTATGGGCTGCCGCACCGGATTTTATTTTCTTACCCGTTCATTAACCGATAGCTATTCCATTAATCTTATTAAAGAAGCATTCAAATATATTGCTGATTTCTGGGGGCAGATTCCGGGCGCAACGGCAAAAGAATGCGGCAACTGCACAGACCATAATTTGCTGCAGGCAAAGGAAGAGGCAAAAGCATTTTATGAAATCATTAAGGATTGGACAAAAGAGGATTTAAAATATCCTCAGTAAAATTGCTCCCCAAGAGATTAGCTATGCATAAGTTAATGGATAAAAAAAGCACAGAATAAGTGCTTTAATACATATTTAAATATATTTATACTTCTGTTTGTTCTTTGTATGCTGTTTCCGTATACATTGGATGATTGATGTGGAGCAGCCAACTGTAAAAACTTTTATGATATTGATGAAAATGTTCAGATAGAGCAGAGTTCTTCATCAAAGAATAATACGAAATAAGGAGAATCGTTATGGAACCACTTTATGTAACAGAAACAGCCTATACGCTTGAAGAATACCATAAGTTTAATAAAGCTGTTATAGGTAACAAATTACATATTATATCTTTGGTGTTATTATTTTGCGGTGTTTTAAATTATCTTGCCTCTAGAAATGTTTATTGGATTCCGTTTTTTGTAATTATGATTGCAATTATCGAAATTGTTTTCCCTTTAAGTCAAAAAAGTGCAGTTAAAAAGCTATACTATTCTGATAAACATTTGCAGAAAAATTTTATGAACCAAATTTGTTTTTATCAGAATTATTTTGAAAGCAAAACCTATAGTTCTTATATAAAATTTGAATATGCAGATATAGTTTCTATTAAGGAAACAAAAACAAATTTTTATCTGATGAAAACAACGAACCAAGGTTTTATCATTGTTAAAGCGAATTGTTCTCCGGAACTTATAGCTTTTCTTACAAATTTGAAAAATCAAAAAGGATAGGAATTATTGAAGTGTCCCCCAAAAAGTACACAGAAATAAAAAAAGGAAAACCTCTTATGGTATAATAAAAACCATAGGAGGTTTTTATTATGGCAAAAAAGGACAAAAGTTAAAGAAGTATACAAGAGAGCAAAAAGAAGAAGTATTAAACAAGTATCGTAGTATTTGTGAAAGCTTGCTGATTAAATATGGTGTAATATTTAATCACAAAAAAGTATTAAGAATTATGAACAAATATGGGTTAAAGCCCGAATACATCAAAAGACAGAAACCAAATGACTCTTACAAACGCATAGAGAAAAATGTTAAGCCAAATCTTCTGAAAAGAAAAAATCACCGCAAAGCTGCAACCCCACAGTGATCAAGAATTGATATTTTAGTTCTTGGTCGGCAAACCCTGCTCTAATATATCAAGGTGTTTTTATTTCTTCTTCTATTTCTGTTAAATAATCCATTGAAACATTGTATAAAACGCTAAGCTTTTTCATTAGGTTTATAGGAATGGTGTTTTGACCGGTTTCATATCTTCTATATGTGTTTAGATATAAATCAAGGTAATCTGCAACCTGTTGCTGTGTTAAATCTCTGTCTTCCCTCAGATCACGCACTCTTTGATATTTATATATTATCTTTTTCATTTACATCACCTGATTATATTTTATCAAACAGCACAAAGTTGTGTTGGCAATAACACAATTTTGTGTTATTGCTTTGGTGCGTTGCTCCATACCGCCAAACAAAAACGGGTATGATATATGAAAACATACATCATACCCGTTTAAAACTGAATATTAATTTATAAATCTTCCCGTAAAATCGGGTTCTATGTAAAGAAGGCCAACATTTTCTACTGCACTTTTAACAAAATTCTCGGTGCTTTTACGCTTAATCGGCTTTCCCGTAAATGTAAAGTTATAAATGGCAAGCTCCTGGAAGGTTGGGCTCATTTCATTTATAACCCTTACTGTTGCATTATTTCTGAATTTGAAAGTAAACTTTCTTACGTGAGCCGTTTCAACGGGCCTTATCCACAGCTTTAGCGTACCGTCCGGCTGCCATGCTGCCTTAGAATAAGCGTGATAATGCAAATCTTTCAGCTTTATTTCGCTCATTCTGTAATCTCCGTCCATACCAACATCAATTGTGTTGTATTCATCCTTTTCTTTCCATGTAAACTTCAGGCAGTCGTCGGTAAAATCAAATTTCATTTCGTTGATTTTAGCAGGCTTGTTATAAAGCATCTGAACCACGGAAATGGTAACAACAGAGGTGTTATTGTTCGTTCTGCACTTAATGGTTCTTCCGCTGATTTTCTTTTCCATTTCAGCATTTCTGGGTGTTGCTGCAAGATCCTCCACATGGCATGCCTCAATCGCCTTCAGCAGTTCCTGATGTGCTGCTTCATTTTCGGGAAGCGGATTTTCCTTAAAGCATTTCGGGAAATGCTTCCAGAAAACCTTCATAATCTTGTAATCCTCTGATTCTCCCGAATTAAGAACAACAAGCGCATTGTAATCGGGAAACATAAAACAGCGCTGACCGAATAAGCCGTCACATCTGTAGCTGTTCGGAGCAGGATTGCGCCAGAACTGATAGCCATAGCCGCACATATTATCAATAAAACCGTCCTTAACAGAATCGGTCTGCTTGGCTGTTGCTTCCTTAACCCATTCGGCAGGAACAAGCTGCGTACCATCAATCCATTTTCCCTCATGAATATACGGCAGAAAGAACTTTGCAAGATCCTCGGATTTCATATAAAGACCCCAGCCTGCAACATTATTGCCTGCACCGTCCTTTTCCCAGAAGGGCTTTTCAATCCCCAGAGGTTTAAACATTCTTTCATCCAGATAATCAATCATGCTCATTCCCGTAACCCTGGAAAGAATTGCAGAAAGCATAAATGTATTTTCGGATATATAATTGAATTTCGTATCCGGCTTAGCTATAAAACCGGCATCAAAGAAGCTTTTAATCCAATCCGTTCCGCCCTTTTCATCCAGCACGGTAATCCTTTTATCGGAACGCATTGTCAACAGCATTCTTACCGTAAGCTGCTGATTTTTCGGTTTTTTTGCAGAAGCATATTCGGGGAAAAAATCAGCAACCTTATCGTCAAGAGAAATCAGACCCTCGCTTACGGCAAAGCCGATTGCTGTTGAGGTTACGGATTTACTCATTGAATAAAGCACATGCGGATACTCCTTTGCATAGGGCTTGAAAAAGCCCTGTGCACAAACCTTATCGTTTCTTACAACGGTAAAGCTTTGAAGACCAAGCTTTTTTTCGTTTATTTCATCTATAAAAGCCTTTATGGCACTGCTGTTAATTCCGACGGATTCGGGAGAAACATGCTGAAGCTCTGTTATTGATAATTTTTTCATAAAAATACCCCTTTCTAAATTAGAAATACACATAATATTTTATATCAAAAAAAATTTTATTTCAACATACAAATGAATAATGTAAGGAAAAATGCTGATTTTTGTGCATTATATATGAAAACAGAGCAAAATAATTTTACATAAAAACCTAAAAAGGTATTGACATTTTCTTTTTTTATGATAAAATAAATTTCACTCGGGAGCATAGCTCAGCTGGGAGAGC
>DESD01000040.1:11432-33514 GCA_002361935.1 Ruminococcaceae bacterium UBA3323
GAGCCCTGTTGTTCCCACCAAGAACAGACTGTACCTTTTATGCAGTCTGTTTTTTTTTGCAATTTTGTATGCGAGAACCTGTGAGGCACGGTCCAAATTTTAATTTGGCAAAGAACAGTTCGGGGAACTGTTCGTCCCGTGCCTGTTTCTTATGGGAGCCCTGTTGTTCCCACCAAGAACAGACTGTACTTTTATGCAGTCTGTTTTTTTTGCAATTTTGTATGTAAGAACCTGTGAGGCACGGTTCAAATTTTAATTTTATAAATTAAGTAGACAACTGCATTTGTTTTATATTATAATTAAGCAGTACAGTAATATTCGGAGGGCATTGCTTTGATTAACAGGGATTGGAAATTTTACAAAGGAAAAAGCAGTAATGCTTTTTCACCTGAATTTGATGACAGCGAATGGGAAAGCATTTCCATTCCGCACACTTGGAACAATATTGACGGTCAGGACGGCACAATCGGTGGAAAAAGCATAAAGGATACCGACTATTTCAGAGGCGATTGCTGGTACAGAAAAAAAGTGTTTTTTGAAAAAGAAGACGAAGAAAAACAGATTTACCTTCGTTTTCAGGGTGTCAATATACAAACGCAGCTGTATGTAAACGGGGCTTTCGTCGGAAGCCACAAGGGCGGTTACACTGCATTTTCATTTGATATTACCGAATTTCTGAATTTCGGCAGCGAAAATCTGATTGCTGTTATGGTGAACAACGAATATACCGAGGAAATTGCACCTTTGACTGCCGATTTTACATTTTACGGCGGAATCTACCGAGAAACAGAGCTGATAAAAAAGAATAAAATTCACTTCAGCTTCGGAGAATATGCAACAAGGGGTATAAAAATCACCACGCCTACCGTTACGGATAAAAAGGCAGAGTGCAGAATAAGTGCGGTTATTGAGAACAATACCGATTATGAAAAAACGCTGAATATCATTTCAAGGATTGAAAAAAACAATCTGTTTGCTGAAAATCCGTATATAGAGCAAACGGATTTCGAAAAGTATAATACTGACTTTGATGAATTTGAGAACTGTAAAGATAAGGAAATCACAATTCTGCCGAATTCCAAACAGGAAATCGGATTTTCTTTTGAAATCGAAAACCCGCATCTCTGGAACGGACGGAAAGATCCGTTTTTATACAGAGCCACGCTTGAAATTTCGGAAAACGGAAATGTAATTGACAAAATTTCCGACACTATGGGATTACGATATTTTGAGATTGACGGAGAAAACGGCTTTTATCTTAACGGAAAAAGCTGCAATCTGCGCGGAGTAAGCAGGCACCAGGACAGGGAAGGAATCGGAAATGCAATAACAGAGCATGAGCATAATGAGGATTTTGCCTTAATTTACAATATGGGCGCAAATTCAATCCGTCTTGCTCATTATCCCCAGGCAGAATACTTTTACAGGCTATGCGATTACTACGGCATAATTGTATGGGCGGAAATTCCCGTTGTGGATTTAATCGGCGGAAGCGGCGCATACGAAAACCCGAATGACGAAAGAAAAGAATTTTTCAAAACAACAAAAAGCCAGCTTAAGGAAATGATCCATCAGAATTATAATCATCCGTCCATTGTGTGCTGGGGAATCCAGAATGAAATCATGGCAAAATATGACGATGTTATGCGCCCGTTTACGCAGGAGCTTCACAATATTGCAAAAGCAGAGGATAAATACAGATACACAACCATGGCAACAAATCACGGTGCCGCCTCCGAATGGAAAAGCGACCTTATTGCATGGAATGTTTATCCCGGCTGGTACGGAATGAGCAGAAAACAGCTTGGATGGTTTATGGACAAAAACAGATTTAACAGACCAACAGGTATTTCGGAATACGGAGCAGGCGGAAATCATAATCAGCACAAATTAAAACCGAAGCGCCCGAAGCATAACGGGCAGTGGCATCCCGAGGAATACCAGACAATCAGCCACGAGGCATTCCTTAAGTCCATTGAAAAGAGAAAATACTTATGGTGCACCTATGTTTGGAATATGTTTGATTTCGGATCGGACGGAAGAAATGAGGGCGGCCGGCCGGGAATGAATGATAAAGGTCTTGTCAGCTTTGACAGAAAAACGAAGAAGGACAGTTATTATCTTTATCAGAGCAATTGGAGCAAAAATCCAATGGTTCATATCACAAGCAAGCGCCTTGAAGCAAGAAAAAGAAAAACGTTTTTCAAAGTTTATTCTAATGGCAGCACCGTAACACTTTACATAAACGGCAGAAAATTCAAAACGATTTCTTCCGAAAGCTGCAGGCAAAGAGGTATCTTTATTTTTAAAGCAGTTAAGCTTTCTAAGGGCAGAAATGAGATAAAAGCCATTGCAGACTGCAGCGGAAGAGAAATTGCAGATACAGCAGTTTTTATCGGATAATATGAAAACCGTACCTCCTCTTTTTGGCAGACCGTTTTTTTAATTTGACTATATCGGGCAAAAGATATATAATAAACTTATGCGGATATAGTTCATTGGTAGAACATCAGCTTCCCAAGCTGAGGAGGCGGGTTCGATTCCCGTTATCCGCTCCATTTTAAAGGAACTGCGGTTTGATGTATGAATGAAAACATATTATATGAGCTTTTAGGAAATTATCCTATTATAGCTGCCGTTAAGGATGATGCAGGATTAGAAAAATGTATTGAAAGCGAAAGCAGGATTGTTTTTGTGCTTTACGGCAGCATAAATAATATTTCGGATATTGTATCCAGACTGAAAAAGGCAGACAAAATTATTTTTGTTCACGCCGATCTGATAGATGGCCTTGCAAACAGGGAAGCCAGCATTGATTTCCTAAACAACACTGTTCAGCCAAACGGCATCATATCAACCAAGCTTTCTTTAATCAAGCACGCAAAATTGCTTGGAATGCTTACGGTTATGCGCTTTTTCGTAATTGATTCAAGAGCAATGGAAAATATACGCCACTGCGATTTAAAGCAATATGCCGATTTCATTGAAATTCTGCCCGGCCTTATGCCTAAAATTATAAACAAGGTTTCGAAATTAACGAAAAAACCCGTTATTGCCGGCGGAATGATTGACGAAAAGGAAGATGTTGTAACTGCGCTTTCAAACGGAGCTGTTGCAATTTCAACCACAAATACAAAAGTGTGGTTTTTGTAAAAAAACACTTGCAAATTCAATAAAACCGTAGTAGAATATATTTGAAAGAAATATTGCCTGATGAGTTTTGAGTAACAGGAATTTAAGGCTGCGAAAGCTGCCTTGGTTTGCTGTTGCTCTTTTTTTATTTTCAACAGGTAAAAATCAATGATAATCAGCTTTCATTTCAGGGGGAATTTTTTATGTATGATGTTGCAATTATAGGCAGCGGAATCGTTGGGGCAGCCTGCGCCTACAGGCTCAGCCGCTTCAATCTCAAAACAGTTATGATTGAAAAGAACAATGATGTCTGCTGCGGAACAACAAAGGCAAACAGCGCAATCATTCACGCTGGCTATGATCCGAAGCCAAACACACTTATGGCAAAGCTTAATGTTGAAGGCTCACAAATGACTGCGGAAATCTGCGAAAAGCTGGACGTTCCTTATGAACAGATAGGCTCTTTGGTGGTTGCTTTCTCAGAGGAGGAAGCCAAAACAATTGAGGAGCTCTGCAAAAGAGGAATTCAAAACGGCGTTCAGGGTATTAAAATAATCGGCAGGGATGAGATTAAAGAGCTTGAGCCGAATATTTCCGATAATGCAGTATGTGCCCTGTATGCACCTACTGCAGCAATTGTAAATCCATGGGAATACGGGCTCGCAATGGCCGAAACCGCTGTAAGGAACGGAACCGAAATTCTGCTGGAAGCCGAGGTTACGGGCATTGACCGAAAAGACGGATTCTGGAACATCCACACGGCAAAGGGCGATGGTGAAGCAAAATATGTTATCAATGCTGCCGGTGTAAACAGCGACGATATTCACAATATGGTTGCCGAAGAAACCTTTAAAATTCTTCCGAGTGCCGGGGAATATTATCTTCTTGACAAATCAGAGGGCACAAGAGTATCTCATATTGTTTTTCAATGCCCAAACAAAGAAGGCAAGGGCACTCTTGTTGCACCTACCGTTCACGGCAATCTTATCGTTGGACCAAACTCTGTTGCAGGCAGTAAGGAGGACGTTTCAACAAAAACAGCCAGCCTTGATTTCATAAGAGAGACAGCCGCAAAATCTGTTCCTTCCATTGCTTTCAGGGAAAACATCAGAAACTTTACGGGTATCCGTGCAAACAGCACTGTTGATGATTTTATCATTGAATTTGGAGCGGAGCATTTTCTTGACCTTGCAGGAATTAAATCTCCCGGGCTTTCAGCAGCCCCTGCCATTGCAAAAATGGCGGAGGAAATGCTTATTGAAGACGGACTTGAAGCAACCGAAAAGGAAACATTTATTGATAAAAGAACGCATATTGTATTCAAACATCTATCGGCTCCCGTTAAAAACCAGGTTATCTATCAGAATCCTGCTTACGGAAGAGTTATCTGCCGCTGCGAAACCATAACAGAGGGCGAAATTATCGCTGCGCTCAACTCCCCTATTCCGCCTGTTTCACTTGATGGAATCAAAAGGCGAGCCGGATCGGGAATGGGCAGATGTCAGGGCGGCTTCTGCGGACCTAAAATTCTTGAAATTATGGCAAAATATAAAAATACGGAATATGAAAACATCCTTCAGGATAATACGGGAAGCTATATACTTACCGAGCCAACAAAGAACGGGAGGAAAAAATAATGTATGATTTAATCGTTGTCGGCGGAGGACCTGCAGGGCTTGCAGCAGCGCTGAGTGCATATGAAAACGGACTGAAAAACATCATTATTATCGAAAGAGATAAAGAACTCGGCGGTATTCTTAACCAGTGCATTCACAACGGCTTCGGGCTTCACTATTTTAAAGAGGAGCTTACCGGACCCGAATATGCCGGCAGATTTATAGATATGCTGAAAGATACAAACGTTAAGATTTTAACCGATACTATGGTACTTGAGCTTACAAAAGACAAAAAAATTCACTGTGTAAACACCAAAGACGGATATCAGATTTTAAGTGCAAAGGCCATTGTGCTTGCCATGGGATGCCGTGAAAGAACAAGAGGAGCCATTTCCATTCCCGGCACCCGACCTGCAGGTGTTTTAACAGCAGGCGCGGCGCAAAGATTTGTAAACATTGAGGGTCATATGGTTGGTAAAAGGGTTGTTATTTTAGGCTCCGGAGATATCGGATTGATTATGGCACGCCGTATGACACTTGAGGGAGCAGAGGTGCTTGCCTGTGTTGAACTTATGCCGTATTCGGGAGGACTGCAGAGAAACATTGTTCAGTGCCTTAACGATTTCAACATCCCTCTTTATCTTTCCCATACAATTACCAATATCGAGGGAAAAAACAGAGTAGAGGGCGTAACTATCGCAAAGGTTGGTGCAGACAGAAAGCCTATTGAAGGCACAGAAATCCATTTTGATTGTGACACGGTTCTTTTATCCGTTGGTCTGATTCCCGAAAACGAGCTTACCAGATCTGCCGAAATTGAAATAGACAGCCGGACAAACGGCTCTGTTGTTTTTGAAAACATGGAAACCTCCGTTGACGGCATATTTGCCTGCGGCAACGTTGTTCATGTTCACGATTTGGTTGATTTTGTTACAGCGGAAAGCAAGAAAGCAGGAAAGGCTGCTGCCGATTATGTTTTAAACGGTGAAAAAAGCAGAACGGATTATATAACGCTTTCAAACGGAAACGGCATCGGATACACCGTTCCGCAGAAAATCCGAAAAAGTGCCGAAGAAACGGAAATCTTTTTCAGGGTAAGACAAATCTTCAAAAACTCCGCAATTGTTGTTATGGACGGAGAAAATCAGCTTGCAAGGTTCAGGAGGGAGCACTTAGCACCGGGTGAAATGGAAAAAATAAAAATCCCGAATGCGCTTATGAAAAAAATTGTATCTGATAAATTAACGGTTTTGGTTGAGGAGGCGTAAAACAGTGAAAGAATTAATTTGTATCACCTGCCCCAAGGGCTGCCATCTTAAAATTGATGAGGAAAAGGATTACACAGTAACAGGCAATGCCTGCCCAAGAGGCGCCGAATACGGAAGAAACGAGCTTAAAAACCCAAAAAGAGTAATAACCTCAACCGTTAAAACAAACAGCACCGAATACTGCCGCTGCCCTGTTAAGACAAACGGAGCAATCCCGAAGGGAAAAATGTTTGAAATTATGGCTCTGCTTGATGATATCGAGCTTAAAACACCAATCCGCACAGGCGATATTGTTATAAAGAACCTGTTGAATACGGGAGTAGACATTGTTGCGTGCAAAGAAATCCTGAAATAATATGAACACTATAACCGATAAAAAAGGAGCAGAATCATCTGCTCCTTTTTTTGAAAACACTTTAATTATTTCATATTTTTATACGGCTTCTTTTCGATTACCCAGCCTTCTTTATTTACCTGTCTTGCACGGGCTACGGCAAGTGAATTTTCAGGCACGCTGTCTGTAATTGTTGAGCCTGCCGCCGTAAACGCAGAATTGCCGATTTCAACAGGTGCAATAAGATTTGTATTGCATCCAAGGAAAGCATTGTCGCCGATTTTACAGCGGTTCTTATTTTTTCCGTCATAATTAACGGTAACCGTTCCGCATCCGAAATTAACATTTTTGCCAACATCGGAATCCCCGATGTATGTTAAGTGGGCACTCTTTGTACCTTCATCCAGCACGGAGTTCTTTACCTCAACAAAATCACCAATATGAACACCCTTGCAAAGCCTGCTGCCGGCTCTTATCTGAACAAACGGACCGCAGTCAACTCCGTCTTCAATCTCACTGTCCGTAAACTTAACATTGTCAAGAACAACATCATTGCCTACAATACCGTCTTTGATGTAGGTATTCGGGCCGATTGTGCATCTTTCTCCGATAACAGTGTTTCCGAGAATAATTGTATTCGGCAGAATAGTTGTTTCCTTGCCGATTTTAACATCCATGCCAATCATAACGCCGTCCGTGCTCGGAATATCCACACCGTTTATCATATGAGCAGTATTAATATTCCTTCTCATAATGGTGTTCAGTCCGTTCAGCTGAACTCTGTCATTGGCACCTAAAATAACCTCGCTGTTTTCACAGATATATGCACCTGCGTTTTTACCTTGATTAATTAAAATTTCAAGGCTGTCTGTTAAATAGTACTCATTCTGCGCATTATTATTTGTAATATTGTCAAGTGCATAAAGCAAATCCTCGCCGTTAAACCAATACATACCTGCATTGGATTCATTAATCAGCTTTTCCTCTTCGTTTGCATCCTTATGCTCTACGATACGAAGAAGTGTTCCGTTTTCATCTCTTTTGATATGCCCTATTCCATTAGTATCATCAACAATGGCAGAGGTTAAAGTAATGGAATTATTATTTGCTTTATGGTACGCATAAACATTATTGATTGTTTCTGCATCCATCATAGGACCGTCGCCGTTTAAAATAAGGATTTCATCCTTTTTATGCTTTTCAACAAAGTCTTTTGCCATCATAACGGCATGACCTGTTCCAAGCTGGGGATTCTGATAAGCAGTTTCGATTTCCTCATCAAGATAAGCCTCAACAATTTCATGCTTGTATCCGGTTACCACACAGATTTTTTCGCATCCGGCCTCCTTAACTGCCCTTATAACATAATGAAGCATTGGCTGAAACAGCACCTCACACATAACCTTCGGAGAGTCTGATTTCATTCTTGTTCCCTTGCCGCCGGCAAGAATTATTGCACATTTCATCTGTAAAGTTCTCCTTATTGTTTAATTATAGTAGTAATTTACACTCGGATTTCTTTTATTATGCACCATTTTTTGTATCTTTTCAATATAAATTCCAAATTTGCCGTTTTTTTCAAAATTTATTTGTAATTTTAAAACATATATGATATAATACTACCACAATATACAGTGGGGCAGTTGTGTTCAGTTTTAACAGAGCTGTTTACAAGGTATAGTAATATTAAAAAAAACAGGAGGTATTCCCAGTATGGCAAAAAAGTATTGTTACCTTTTCTCAGAGGGTAATGCCGGAATGAGAGAGCTTCTCGGCGGTAAGGGTGCAAACCTTGCAGAGATGACAAATATCGGTCTTCCGGTACCACAGGGATTCACAATCACAACAGAGGCTTGTACTCAGTATTATGAAGACGGCCGCAAAATCAACGACAGCATTATGGCTGAAATTGAAGAGTACATTGTAAAGATGGAGGAAATCACCGGCAAGAAGTTCGGCGATATGGAAAATCCTCTTCTTGTATCCGTTCGTTCAGGTGCTCGTGCTTCTATGCCGGGTATGATGGACACAATCCTTAACCTTGGTTTAAACGAAGATGTTGTTAACGCAATTGCCGAAAAATCAGGCAATCCAAGATGGGCTTGGGACTGCTACAGAAGATTCATCCAGATGTATTCCGATGTAGTTATGGAAGTTGGTAAGAAATATTTTGAAGAGCTTATCGACGCTATGAAGGCTAAGAAGGGCGTTAAGCAGGATGTTGAGCTTACTGCTGAAGACCTTAAGGAATTAGCTTCTCAGTTCAAGGCTGAATACAAAGAAAAAATCGGCGCTGATTTCCCATCCGATCCTAAGGAGCAGTTAATGGGCGCAGTTATGGCTGTATTCCGTTCATGGGATAACCCAAGAGCTAACGTTTACCGCCGTGACAATGATATCCCTTATTCATGGGGTACTGCTGTAAATGTACAGTCTATGGCATTCGGTAATATGGGCGACGATTGCGGTACAGGCGTTGCTTTCACACGTGACCCTGCAACAGGTAAGAAAGGCCTCTTCGGCGAATTCTTAACAAACGCACAGGGCGAAGATGTTGTTGCCGGCGTTCGTACACCTATGCACATTTCGGAAATGGAGCAGAAATTCCCGGAAGCTTTTGCTGAATTCACAAAGGTTTGTGCTACTCTTGAAGATCATTACAGAGATATGCAGGATATGGAATTCACTGTTGAGCACGGTAAGCTCTATATGCTTCAGACACGTAACGGCAAAAGAACAGCTCAGGCTGCTTTACAGATTGCCTGCGATTTGGTTGACGAAGGAATGAGAACTCCTCAGGAAGCTGTTGAGATGATTGATCCTCGTAACCTTGATACACTTCTTCATCCTCAGTTCGATGCTGCTGCCATCAAAGCTGCAACACCAATCGGAAAGGGCCTTGGTGCTTCTCCCGGTGCTGCATGCGGTAAAATCGTATTCACTGCTGACGATGCAGTTGAATGGAATGCAAGAGGCGAAAAGGTTGTTCTTGTTCGTCTTGAAACATCTCCTGAAGATATCACAGGTATGAAAGCTGCTCAGGGTATTCTTACTGTTCGCGGCGGTATGACTTCTCACGCTGCTGTTGTTGCCCGCGGTATGGGTACATGCTGCGTTTCAGGCTGCGGCGATATCAATATGGACGAAGAAAACAAGAAATTCACACTTGCAGGTATTGAATTCCATGAGGGCGACGAGCTTTCAATTGATGGTTCAACCGGTAACATTTATCAGGGTCTTATCCCAACTGTTGATGCTACTATCGCCGGCACATTCGGCAGAATCATGGGCTGGGCTGATGAGTTCAGAACATTAAAGGTTCGCACAAATGCCGATACTCCTGCCGATGCTAAAAAGGCAAGAGAGCTTGGTGCTGAAGGTATCGGTCTTTGCCGTACAGAGCACATGTTCTTCGAGGAAGACAGAATTGCTGCTTTCCGTGAAATGATCTGTGCAGATACAGTTGAAGAAAGAGAAACGGCTCTTGAGAAGATTCTTCCTTATCAGCAGGGAGATTTCAAGGCTCTTTATGAAGCACTTGAAGGCTGCCCGGTAACAATCCGTTTCCTTGATCCTCCTCTTCATGAGTTCGTTCCTACTGAAGAAGACGATATCAAGAAGCTTGCTGATTCACAGGGTAAATCTGTTGAAGATATCAAAGCAATTATTGCTTCTCTTCACGAGTTCAACCCAATGATGGGTCACCGTGGACTTCGTCTTGCAGTAACCTATCCTGAAATTGCAAAGATGCAGACAAAGGCTGTTATCCGTGCCGCTATCGAGGTTAAGAAAGAGCATGCAGACTGGGATGTTTGCCCTGAAATCATGATTCCTCTTGCCTGCGATACAAAGGAACTCAAATATGTTAAGAATATCGTTGTTGAAACAGCTGACGCTGAAATCGCAGCTGCAGGCATTGATATGAAATATGAAGTTGGTACTATGATTGAAATCCCTCGTGCTGCACTTACTGCTGATCAGATTGCAACAGAGGCTGAATTCTTCTGCTTCGGTACCAATGACCTTACACAGATGACATACGGCTTCAGCCGTGATGATGCAGGTAAGTTCCTTGATGCTTACTATGATGCAAAGATTTTCGAGAACGATCCGTTTGCTAAGCTTGACACTGTTGGTGTTGGCTCACTTATGAAGATGGCTGTTGAAAAGGGTAAGGCTACCCGTCCGGCTCTCCACTGCGGTATCTGCGGTGAGCACGGCGGTGATCCAAGCTCTGTTGAATTCTGCCACGAAATCGGTCTTGATTATGTATCCTGCTCACCATTCCGTGTTCCGATTGCCCGTCTTGCTGCTGCACAGGCTGCAATCAAGAATTCTAAATAATTAACAATAGGTTAATATAAAATCAGACCTTGCAGGTTTCCCTGCAAGGTCTTTTCTTGTGGCGATGGTAGAAGCAGACAAACGCACTCCATATGAATATTATACAATAATGCATTTTGTATTGTTGACTTTTAATTCAAAATGAATTAAAAAATATTTGCAAATAAGAAAATAATTGTACCGATTTTATAGTGTACCATTAAATTCTGAATAATAAACTTTTTATCAATACAAACTTCATCATATTGTAAAACTAATTCAAATAAAATATACTAGAGAAAAAGGGAGCAGATAATATGAAACCATTTTTAAATGTTTTGGCAGTTATCCAAGCAATCGGAATGATAGCCGGCATTGTTATCAGTATAGTCCTTTCTAAAAATTCAATGTTTGATGTACTCAGTCTATGGACAACAAATACAATATCAACCCTTTTATCAATTCTTATATTTTCTTTATCAAAGAATACATTTACAAAAATTGCTGTTATAAATAATACTGCTATCATTGTTTCGGTTATCGCTAATCTTATTTATGGCAATATAACAAATTACAGTTATGTAATCAGCTTTTTTAATATGCCTGATTGGTTCTATTTAGGCATTCTCGCAATCTGCTTGATTGTTAATTCAGTACTGATTGTCTTTTATGCAAGAAAACAAAAAAGCAAAAAAGTTTCAAGTTAACTTGTTCAACAACAGCATCCTTATCAAAAGGATGCTGTTGTTTTTTGTTTATTCATTTATTATTCTGAACAGCTCTTTAATTCTTTCAAGATTGCCGCTTAAATAGAGATAACCGAAAAGAGCTTCAACGCCTGTTGCGGTATGGTACTCCGCATCTGTTGCACTTTTCGGAGAATGACCGACCTTTGCATTTCTGCCTCTTTTAAACTGAGCCATTTCTTCTTCGGTTAAGCAATCCTTAATCTTATTGAACGCCTCCGTCTGTGCCTTTGCAGACACAAATTTTACACTTTCACGATGCAGATCATGAACCGGTCTGTTTGCATCACACACAAGCGTTTCACGCACAAGCATTTCATAAACGCAATCTCCCACAAAAGCAAGATTAAGCGGACTTAGCTGCCTTGGATAAATTTCTTTATCTGTAAATCTCATAAAGCATTACGGCACATATTCAAATTCAATATCATAAATTGAAACCGTGTCGCCCTCCTGTATTCCCTGTTCACGCAGCGCATCAAAAACGCCGCTCTTTTCAAGCACACGCTGCATATACTGCAGGCTTTCATAATCTTCAACATCAATTCCGCGAAGCACTCTCGGAAACCAGCCGGCTTCAACAACAAACAAGCCTTCTTCAGGCTGTGTAATTTTAAAGCCCTCATCCTTTCTGATAAGGCTCTCAACAGGGATTTCCTCTGCCTCATATTCCTTAATCGGTGGGAGTGTCTGAAGCTTATTCCAAACGGAATTCATAAGTTCCTTAGTGCCCTCTAAAATCGGAGCACAGATAGAATAGTATTCATAGCCCTGTGCTTCAACCCAGCTTTTAAATTCTTCAATCTGCTCCGGCTCTGCCATATCAATCTTATTTCCTGCAACAATCTGCGGTCTGTCCGCAAGCTCGGGGTTGAATTTAACAAGCTCTTCGTTTATGCGGGCAAAATCCTCCTTTGGATCTCTACCCTCGTGACCGCTTACATCAACGATATGAACAAGAAGCCGGCAACGCTCAACATGCTTTAAAAATTCGTGACCTAAGCCGATACCCTCGCTTGCCCCCTCAATAAGCCCGGGAATATCCGCAATAACAAAGGAGTTGCCCTCGCCCATATAAACAACGCCCAGATTCGGCACAAGCGTTGTAAAATGATAATCCCCGATTTTCGGCTTGGCTTCGGATACTACCGAAATCAAGCTTGATTTTCCGACAGACGGATAGCCGAGAAGCCCGACATCGGCAAGAAGCTTTAATTCAAGGCTAACCTCCCACTCTTCACCGGGAATACCCGGTTTGGAAAATCTCGGAACCTGCCTTGTAGGGGTTGCGAAATGCTGGTTTCCCCAGCCGCCTTTGCCGCCGTGGGCAGCAATAAAGCGCTCTGTTTTACTCATATCAGCCATAACAGCGCCACTGTTTGCTTCCTTGATTACCGTTCCCCTCGGAACACGGATTTCAAGACTTTCTCCGTTTTTTCCATGGCGTTTACCGCCCTCGCCCGGCAATCCGTTTTTGGCTGCATACTTGCGCTTGTATCGGAAATCGGCAAGTGTTGCAAGATTATCATCCACTACAAAAACAACATCGCCGCCTTTGCCGCCGTCACCGCCGTCCGGTCCGCCTGCTGCAACATATTTTTCACGATGAAAGGCAACTGCGCCTGCACCGCCGTCCCCCGCTTTGATTTTAATTTTCGCTATATCTACAAACATCTGTTTTCTTCCTTATTTCAATAACGGCAAAACTGCCTTGGTTATCACTTCATAGGCCTTTGCATTTGCGTGAAGCCCATCATATGTATATTCTGCGTTAAACATGCCGTTTTCATCCGAAAGCTTATCCGTTAAATCAACAAACGCAACCTTCTGCTTTCCGGCAACAGCCTTAAGTTTTTGATTAATCAGAGCAATATCCTTATTATTTCTTCTGCCCTGCCTGTTTATTTTGGTATTAACAGGATAAACGCTTTCCAGAATAATATTGATATTCTTACATCTTTTTTTGGATTGTTCAATTATTTTTTCAATGTTTTCAGCAATAAAATCAATATCTGCGCCAACACCCAAGTCATTTGTGCCTATAAGCAAAACTATATTCTTAGGCTTGATATTCAGCACCGTTTTTTCAAGGCGTTCAAGCAGTCTGTCGCTTGTATCTCCGCTGATGCCTCTGTTGTAAACAGGAATACCCGTTTTTGCCGTATATTCCGCAAAAAGCTCTGTATCGGTATAACCCTCTGTTATGGAATCGCCAACCAATACAGTTGCACCCTTTTGGCAGTAATTCCTATTAAGAAGCTCAAAGCTTTCGGATCTTGAACGCTTATAAGCATCATATTCTGTTCTTTTTCTGATTTTTTTCAAGTTCATATTCTCACACCTTTGTTAAATAATAACAAATATAGAATAAATTATCAATATAAAATGCTTTTAATTAAAAACATTTGCAGGGGACAACGCCCACATCGTCCCGTTTTCCCATTACTTAAACTTTGTCTATTCGGAGCGATGTGGGAATCGCTCCCTACGATTTTTCATTCATTACTTTTTAGAATACGGGGCACTATTATCTGTAAGCATAGCAATATAATCAATTGATACATTGTAATATTCAGCAAACAGTTTAACTGTATCCAAGGGAGGAATCCTTTCGCCTTTTTCATATCTGATATATGAATTTTTAGATATAAAAGCTATATTTGCACATTGCTCCTGTGTTAAATCATTATCTTCTCTTAAATTTCTTAATCTCGTTTCCATATTAATTACCCATTTATTTCATTATTTTCGGATTATTTGTCCTTCCAAAAATATAATCTGTCGAAACATGATAATAATCAGCAAGCATAATAAGAATATCCGACGGAATATCCCGTAATCCATTTTCATATCTGCTATACTGCGGTTGCTTCATACCAAGATAATCAGCAATTTCTTTCTGCGTTTTATCATTGTCCTCTCTCAAATCTTTAAGTCTTTTATAATATGCCATAACACCACGCCCTATAACTATTTGGTTATTGACAGATTAACATATTTATGCTATATTATCAGATGTTATAACTATATGGTTATAATTGCCGTTGCCAAACAATTATTTTGTTCCCTGCGGTGAGTGCGTATTGTGCGCCGCCGCAAGCAGCAAAGGGGATTCCAAAGGGGACTTGGTACCGAGTTGCGGTACCCCAAATTTTATCAACACAAAAATGTGTTTCAAAATTTTGACCGCTGCCAGTTCTTATTGCTCCTTTTATCTCGCACTGCGAACAGTCGCAAACGAGCCTCCCCTTGGTTGCTTTCTCCGGATACCCTCTTTCGCAATCCGAAAGAGGGTATCGCTCATTTACGGCAGTAAAATTTTCTTTCATTTAATAAAATGAAAATAAAAAATTCTTCTTTACAAACAATAATTTATATGCTATAATTCTATCGCTGTAAACGATTTACTCAGTTGCGGGGGTAAGCCTATCAGACATCGGAATTTAATCTCCGGTGCCAAAGGAATTCACCTGTCCCGTTTCTTAGTTTTTCGCGGTTCGGCAAAATATATTAAATGAGGTGAAAAATATGACACAGGCAGAAAAGCAGGCTATCATTGCTGAATACGCAACTCACGAGGGCGACACCGGATCCCCTGAAGTTCAGATTGCCGTTCTTACAACAAGAATCAACGAGCTTACAGCTCATCTTAAGATTCATAAGAAAGACAATCATTCACGCAGAGGTCTTCTTAAAATGGTAGGTCACAGAAGAAACCTTCTTGCTTACCTTTACAAGAGCGATATTGAAAGATACCGTGCACTTATCGCAAAGCTTGGTATCCGTGATACTCTTGACAGATAATGCGAACAAGGCAGACGATAGGAAGCTATCGTCTGCTTTTCATCATTAAAGCAGTCCGAAGGAGGATGAATATAGTAGTAAATTGAGCATATAAGCCTGTATTGTGTGCTGAATTTATTACTATTGCACCTCCTTTTGATATAAAAATTTATTATAAAGAGAGGTAAAACTATGTTTTTCAAAAATTTTAAAACATGGGAAACTGAATTTGCAGGCCGCAAATTCGTTCTTGAAACAGGCAAAATGGCGGGGCTTGCAAACGCTGCTTTCCTTGCACGCTACGGCGAAACCGAGGTGCTTTGCACAGTAACGGCTTCTGCAAAGCCAAGAGAGGGTGTTGATTTCTTCCCTCTTTCCGTTGATTATGAAGAGAAAATGTATTCAGTGGGCAGAATTCCGGGCTCCTTCCTCCGCCGTGAGGGCAGAGCAGGCGAAAAGGCAATCCTTACAAGCCGCTGCATAGACAGACCTATCCGCCCGCTTTTCCCAAAGGATTTAAGAAATGACTGCTCCGTTGTTGCAACCGTTATGTCTGTTGATCCTGACTGTTCACCCGAAGTAACGGCAGCTATCGGCGTTTCAGCCGCTATTGCGGTTTCCGATATTCCGTGGGACGGCCCGATTTCTTCCGTTAATGTTGGTCTTGTTGACGGTGAAATCGTTCTGAACCCAACACTTGAACAGAGAGAAAAAACCGATTTAACCCTTACCGTTGCCTCAACAGCAGACCTTGTTGCCATGATTGAAGCAGGCGGTAACGAAATTCCGGATGATCTTATGTTTGACTGCATTATGGCAGGTCACGAAGAAAACAAGAAAATGGTTAAATTCATTCAGGGCATTGTGGATGAAATCGGCAAGCCTAAGTTTGAATACGAATCCTCCGATCCGGATCCTGCAATTATGGCAGAAATTGAGGAATTCTGCATTGAAGACGTTAAAAAGGCTCTTGATACAGACGATAAGCTTGTTCGTGATGAGGCTCTTCTTCCGATTTATGCAGCAGTTCACGAAAAATTTGATGAAAGATTTGAAGGCAACGAGGCAAAGCTTGACGAGATCATGTATCTTGTTCAGAAGCATGTTGTTCGTGCATGGCTCAAGGATGAGCATAAGCGTGTAGACGGCAGAGGCATTGATGAAATCCGCCCGCTTAACGCAGAGATTGATTTGCTTACAAGGGCTCACGGTTCCGGTATGTTTACAAGAGGACAGACACAGGTTCTTTCCGTTACAACACTCGGCCCGATGAGCGACTGCCAGCTTCTTGACGGTCTTGATGAGCAAACGGAAAAGAGATATATCCACCACTACAATTTCCCAAGCTACAGCGTTGGCGAAACCAAGCCATCCAGAGGACCGGGAAGAAGAGAAATCGGCCACGGTGCACTTGCCGAAAAGGCACTTGTTCCTGTTCTTCCGACTGTGGATGAATTCCCATACTGCATCCGTGTTGTATCCGAGGTTCTTTCTTCAAACGGCTCAACATCACAGGGCTCAATCTGCGGCTCTACGCTTTCACTTATGGCTGCAGGTGTTCCGATCAAGGCTCCTGTTGCAGGTATAAGCTGCGGCCTTATTACAGGTGATGACGGCGTTTACGGCGACTTTATGACTATGGTTGATATTCAGGGTCTTGAAGATTTCTACGGCGATATGGACTTCAAGGTTGCAGGTACAAAGAAAGGTATCACAGCAATTCAGATGGACCTTAAGGTACACGGCCTTACTCCTGAAATCATCAGGGAAGCTTTCGCTAAAACAAATAAGGCAAGAAACTACATTCTTGATGATATTATGCTTCCTGTTATCAGCGAACCGCGCAAGGAGCTTTCAAAGTATGCTCCGAAGATGCTTACTCTTTCTATTGACCCGGATAAAATCGGCGATGTTATCGGTAAGGGCGGAAAGGTTATACAGGAAATTCAGGCTGAATTTGATGTTAAAATCAATATCGAAGAAGACGGCAGAGTATTCATCAGCGGTGTTGATATTGATAAGTGCAAGGGTGCTCTTGAGGTTGTAAGACTGATTGCAACCGATCCGGAGGTTGGCGCATTCTACAACGGTATTGTAACAAGAGTTATGAACTTCGGCGCATTTGTTGAGATTGCCCCCGGCAAGGAAGGCCTTGTTCATATTTCAAGGCTTGATGTTAAGCGCACGGAAAAGGTTGAGGACTGCGTAAACATCGGTGATTCCATCATTGTAAAATGCATTGAAATCGACGATCAGGGCAGAATCAATCTTTCAAGAAGAGATGCTTTAATTGAGCTTGAGGGAATGACTCCTGAAAATGATATCGACGAAGCTCCTAGAAAGCCTCGCCGTGATTTTAAAGGTGACAGACGCCCAAGAAAATAATCTGATATTCATATTTAAGGGGAACGGCCATTGCTGTTCCCCTTTTTTATTGACTTACAATTCTATAATATGGTATTATTAAAATAAGTATATTTGATAAATTTCAGCATTTTTTGAAAATAAGGAGTAAAGAATTATGAAATACCAGATAAGCAGAGATCTGCACTCTGATTTTTCTGTTTTTGAAGAAAACAAGCTTACCGAACGCAGCTATTTTATACCATTTTCAACAACCGAAAAACTTGTGGAAAGTGATTATAAAAACGAACGCTACATTTCAGACCGAACCATTTGTTTAAGCGGAGAATGGAATTTTGCCTACTTTGATAAGCTGAGCAAAATTCCCGATACCTTTGATACGGAAAATTTTTCCTTTGATACGGTAAATGTTCCAAGCACGTGGCAAAGAACGGGATACGACCAGATAGCATATATCAATACAAGATATCCTTTCCCGAAGAAACCGCCAAGAATTCCGCAGGATGTAGCCGTTGGAATTTACCAAAGATGCTTCAATATCCAAAGCCCGAATAAGCACAGAGTGTTAACCTTTCTTGGTGTTGCAGGGGCACTTGCTGTTTATATAAACGGAAGATATGTGGGCTACAGTGAAGGAAGCCACAATACAGCTGAATTTGATATATCGTCATTCCTGAATAACGGGAACAATGAAATTGTTGCTGTTGTTTACAAATGGAGCAACGGAACATACCTTGAATGCCAGGATATGTTCCGCGAAAACGGAATTTTCAGGGATGTTTATATTGTTGAAACAGAAAAGAACTATATAAACGATTTCTGCATAAGGCCTGAAATCAATATTGACGGAACATATAATGTAAATATTTCCGTGGACGGCAGCTTTGATGAGAATTCAAGAATAAAGATTACGGCACAGGATGATAAAAACCTGTTTGAAGCAGAGCTTCTTCCCGATAAAAACACATCTGTCAAATCCCTTTATGTTGAGGAATGGAGCGCTGAAATTCCGAAGCTTTATGATGTAACCATATCCCTTTATGACGGCAACAGAGAAATAGAAGCCATACGCACATACCTTGGATTTAAACATATAGAAATCAAAGGTGAGGTTTTCTTTTTCAATGACAAGGCAATTAAGCTTAAGGGCGTCAATCACCATGATACTCATATGACAAAGGGATATGCTGTCAGCCTTGACGATCTGGAGCTTGATATAAAAATCATGAAAGAATATAACTGCAATGCAGTAAGAACCTCTCATTATCCGCCTGATCCTGCGTTTATAACAATGTGTGATATTTACGGCTTATATGTTGTTGACGAGGCAGACATTGAAACCCACGGCTTCTATGCAATTCCTTACAGTACATACAATCCGAACAGACTGAGCAATGATACAGCCTGGGCAAATCATTATCTTGACAGGGTCAAAAGAATGTACGGCAGAGATAAAAACCACCCGAGCATAACCATGTGGAGCCTTGGCAATGAATCGGGCGGCTATAAATGCCAGGATGTATGCTATGATTATCTGAAAAAGATAAATCCCGAAATTCCCGTTCATTACGAGGGTGTTAACAGAAGCAAGCGATGGGCATATGATGTTGTTTCCCATATGTATGCATCACCCGAACTGATGAAAAGTGTTTTGGAGGGCAAGGCAGGCAAAAAGTACAAGGGCAAACCTTTCTTCCAATGTGAATATGCCCACGCAATGGGCAACGGCCCCGGCAGACTTGAAGAATATATGAAGCTTTTTTATTCTTCAGATCAGTTTATGGGCGGCTGCATCTGGGAATTCGCCGATCACAGCGTTTACGATGAAAACGCAAAATACAAATGGACATACGGCGGCGACCATAACGAGCCGATACATGACGGCAATTTCTGCGTTGACGGATTGTTTTTCCCGAACAGGGAACCGTCAAGCGGTGCGCTTGAAATGAAGGCCTGCTACCGTCCTGTCAGAGCAACAAATATCGGCGGCGGAAATTTTGAATTCTGGAACACAAGAAGCTTTAAATCAACCGACGATATCACAATTGATTATGAAATTATTGAAAATACCGTCCCTGTTCAAAGCGGCAGCTTCAATGTTGATATTCCTGCGGAAGACAAGCATGTTTTAAGCATTGAATGCGAAGCGTTTGAAAGAACAGGTGCTGATATCTTTGTTAATTTTATATATAAAAGCAAAGAAACAGGCGCTGAAATTGCAAAAGAGCAGCTTATTCTTGCAACCGCAAAGCTGAGCGGACAGATTGATTACAACCCTGCTAAAATCAAAACCGAGAAAGGCAGAATAGCTGTTGAATTCAAAACAGGAAATGCTGTTTTTGAAAAGAAAAAGGGCTTAACAAGCCTTGTTGCAAACGGCAGGGAATATATAAATCAAAAGCCTGTTGACAAAGGCTTCGGCTTTGTTCCCCATATTTTCAGAGGAACAATTGATAACGACAGAAACCTTTTAATGTTCTGGAAATTTATCGGGCTGGACAGGGCTAAAGCAAAGCTTAAGGGCATCAAAATCACGGAAAACAAAATCAGAACCGTCTACAGCTTTAAGACAAGAGGCATTTTCAGGCTTGCAAAGGCATGTGTTGATTATACTTTCGGTGACAACGGAAAAATTTATGTTACTTCAACTCTAAAAAAATCCTGCATTTTAACCGCAACGCTTCCGCGCTTCGGTGTTCACTTCGAGCTCCCGAATGACTTTGAAACAGTTCAGTATTACGGACTCGGCCCTGATGAAAATTATTCCGATTTCAGGGAACATTCCATTATCGGCGTTTATGAAACTGCCGTTTCCGATATGGCACACAAATACATCAAGCCGCAGGATTCGGGCAACAGAGGAGAAATCCGCTACGCTGCCATAACAACAGACAAGGGTGAGGAAATCAGATTTAACGCAGTTAACAAAACCTTTAGTTTCAATGCAAATCACTTTACACTCGGTCAGCTTACCAAGGCAGGTCATATTGAGGATATACCCGATATGGATACAACCTTTGCTGCCATAGACGGCTTTGTGCGGGGAACGGGATCAGGAAGCTGCGGCCCTGCAACAACCAAGGAACATTCCATTTCATTCGGCTACGGCAAACCGCTGGAGTTTACATTTGAATTTGAATTTTCCAAATAATATATAAAGAAAAGATGAGGTAAAACCTCATCTTTTTTTGCACAAAAAAGCACGAACCAAATGGTTCGTGCAATCTTTTTGTTAATTACTGCTCAACAGGATAAACAGAAACCTTTTTTCTGTCTTTTCCCATTTTCTCAAATCTTACAGTGCCATCAACAAGAGCAAAAAGTGTATCATCAGAACCGATGCCTACATTGTTGCCCGGATGAATATGAGTTCCTCTCTGACGGTAAAGAATATTGCCTGCAAGAACAAACTGACCGTCTGCTCTTTTAGCGCCAAGTCTTTTTGATTCAGAATCACGGCCGTTCTTTGTAGAACCCATACCTTTTTTATGAGCAAAAAGCTGTAAATTCAATTTAAGCATTATTACACCTCCGAAATAATCACATTAATATTCTCGGGATAATCCTTCTGAAGCTCTGATAAATGAAGCTTTAATCCATTCAGAATATCCTGAGCCGAATTTGCGGAATTTTTTATCATTAGTTTTAAATAGCCGTCATCCGCCTCTGCCACAGCCTTAAGATGAATAACATCCGTTATGGTATTGGCTGCCATAAGGCAGGCACTTGAAACAAAAGCACAAATCAAATCTTCTCCGTGCGGAGCGCTCATTGAATGACCCTTGGCTTCAAAACCGATTAAACAATTATCCGCTTTGTAAAAGTTAACTTTAATCATAGGTAATTAAGCGTTGATAGCTGTAATTTCAACCTTTGTGTAAGGCTGACGATGACCCATTTTGCGTTTTTCATTCTTCTTTGGCTTGTAGGTAAATACAGTGATTTTCTTGCCCTTGCCGTTCTTAAGAACCTTAGCTGCAACTGTTGCTTTTGCGCAATCCTTGCCGGCCTTGAAGCCCTTATCCGTGCTTACAGCAAGAACGTTATCGAAAGTGATTTCCTCTTCAGCTTCTGCACCAAGCTTTTCAATGTAAAGAACATCGCCTTCAGCAACCTTATACTGCTTACCGCCTGTTACGATAACTGCGTACATCCGATTTTCTCCTTTATCAAGTCTCGCTACGATAGGTGTATACCCAAGTATAACTTTCAAACCCATAATATGCGGCTTAATTATTATAACAGAAAAACAGGCATTGTCAAGAGTTATTATATAAATAATAAACACTTTTTATACAAAAGAAGGCTTTTCATTGCAGGGGCAAGCAACGTTCGTCTGTAATTTGCAATCTTTAGACAACGAAAGGGCGGAAAATTCCGCCCTTTTGATTATATTGATTACTTTCTCTTGGCATTTACAACACTACTGTAGTTTGAGGTTGCATTCTTGTTTTTGCTTGTCACTGCTCTTACCTTGTAGCTGTAGGTTTTGCCCTTTGCCGCTACCGCTGTTGTA
>DESD01000020.1:0-27483 GCA_002361935.1 Ruminococcaceae bacterium UBA3323
GCTCTCCCAGCTGAGCTATGCTCCCGTTCATTGCTAACCGCAACGCTGATTATAATACTATATCTTGAAATAAATGTCAATACTTTTTTTAAATTTTTTTAAAGAGAATTCTCTATTAAAGAATTTATGTCTTCAGAATTGAAAATATACACCTTATCGCAAAAATGGCATTCAACTTTTGTGTCTTCGCCGCTTTCCGCCATATCCTTTAAGGCTTCTTTTCCCGTTGAAATAAGTGCTGCCTCAACCCTCTTTCTTGAACAGTTGCACTTGTAGGCAGCAGTGCTTTCATCAAGCTTATCAATTTTCAACTCTTTTAATGCTCTTTTGGCAATATCATCTGCCGTCATACCGCCTGAAAGCATCTGGGTTACCGATGGTATATCCTCCAATGATTTTTCAATAGCACTTATGGTTTCTTCGGGGCATCCGGGAAGAAGCTGAATCAGAAATCCGCCGGCGCAATTTACAGTTAAATCCGGATTAACAAGTACACCTAATGCACAGACAGACGGTGTCTGTTCGGAAACGGCAAAATAATTGGTTATATCTTCAGCTATTTCTCCGCTTACAATTTCGGTTGTTCCGATAAACGGTTCTTTGAGGCCGATATCCTTCATAACATAAAGATAACCGCTGGTTCCTACAGCTCCCCTTACGTCAAGTTTACCCTTATCATTTAAAGGAATTTCAACAATTTTATTCTGAACATATCCTCTTGCGTTTCCGTCACTGTCTGAAACAGCAATCAATGAGCCTGCAGGTCCGTCGCCATTTAGTCTTAAGGTTACACTGTCATCCTTTCCCTTCAGCATAACCCCCATCATTGAGGAGGCTGTCAGAAGTCTGCCGAGTGCAGCCGTAACCACAGCAGAGGGTTTATGAATTTCCTCCATTCTTTTAACAATATCCGTTGTATCGGCGCAAACAATAAATGCGCTTCCGTCTTCCGTAATATATCTTACAATATTTCCCATAATTATCATTTCCTTTTACAAACAAAATAAAGCCGTTCAGAATCCGTTTTCGGTTTATCCATTGATAAATCATCATAGATTCCCAAAATCTCAAAATAGGGCTCCAAAGCGGCTGATAAAGCCTCTGTTTCAAAGGCTGTTTCAATAAACTCTTCAGAATACCTGTCATAGTTTTTTCCGTTATAAACAAAGAAATCCAGTATTATTCTTATTGAATAATCATCAATGCGTTCATTATCCCAAGAAAGAAAATAGTTTTCTTCGTCAAAAACGAAGCTGTTATCAGCAAGAATGTTTTTGTGCTTATGAACGGTGTTTACATCAAAAACAAAAATGCCGTTTTCATTCAATGCATTATACACACATTCAAATGTTTTCTCTGCTTCTTTTAAACTGCTTAAATGGTTTATACTGTCTAAACAGCATACACAGGCATCCACAGGCTCTGTAAGGCTGAAATTCTGCATTTCAGCCTTAATGAATGGAATTGTCCCCTTGCCCTTGTTATCAGCTGCAGAAAGCATTTCACTGCTTAAATCAATTCCGATAACCTGATATCCCTTTTCCTTGAAAAGCAGACTCATTGTTCCTGTTCCGCATGCCAGGTCCAGCAGAGATGCGTTTTCGGGAATACCTGATTTATTAAAAAAGCCAGAAATGTAATCACTTCTGACTTTATAATCAACATTTTCAGTTAATTCATCATAATGAAGAGCAAAATAATTATACATCTTCGTTTGCCTTTAATCTTTCAAAAATCTTATCATAGCCGTCGCAGCCGTATTGCAGGCTTCTGTTTACCCTGCTGATTGTTGCAGTTGAAGCACCTGTTTCATTGACTATATCGGTATAAACAGATTTTTCGGAAAGCATCTTTGCAACAACAATACGCTGACTTAATGATCTTAATTCCTGAACAGTGCATAAATCTTCAAAAAAGTCATAACATTCGTCTATATCCTCTAATTGAAGAATTGCTTTAAAAAGAAATTCAAGATTTTTGTCGTCCCTTTTAAGCGGCATATCATCACCTCGCTGAAATAGTATTATTATTTTAACACATTAAAGCTTGAAAGTAAAGAAAAAACCCCGAAAATATTCGGGGTTTTAAAAATAAGTTTATTAATCACTGATTAAATCATTATATAAATCAAAACAGTCAAAAGTAGCAAAATAATCCTTTGGCGTTTCAGCTCTTCTGATAAGCTTTGCCGTGCCGTCCTTCTGCAAAAGAATTTCTGCAGATCTTAATTTGCCGTTATAGTTATAACCCATTGAATAGCCATGTGCACCTGCATCGTGAATGTAAATAATATCACCGATTTCAATTTCAGGAAGTATTCTGTCTATAGCAAACTTATCACAGTTTTCGCAAAGTGAACCTGTTATGTCATATTTGCAGTTTGCTTTATTTTCTTCCTTACCGAGAACCGTGATATGATGATATGAACCGTAAATTGCAGGGCGCATAAGATTTGCAGCGCAGGCATCCACGCCGATATATTCTTTATGTGTATGCTTTTCATTGATTGCTGTTGTTACAAGTGCACCGTAAGGACCCAACATAAATCTGCCCATTTCGGTGTAAATCGCAACATCATCCATTCCGGCAGGGTCGAATACCTCATCATATACCTTATGAACACCTTCACCGATTTTCAGAATATCATTCGGTTCCTGATCAGGTGTATAAGGAATTCCGACACCGCCAGAAAGATTGATGAAGGATATATTTACATCAAGCTTATTTCTTAAATCAACTGCAAGTTCAAATAAAATCTTTGCAAGCATCGGATAATATTCATTTGTAACCGTATTTGAACAAAGGAATGAATGAATTCCGAATTCCTCTACACCCTTTTCTTTCATAATACGGAATGCTTCATAAAGCTGTTCGGTTGTCATGCCGTATTTAGCATCACCGGGGTTGTCCATAATACCATTGGAAATTTTGAACACACCGCCCGGATTATAACGGCAGCTCATTTTTTTCGGAAGTCTGCCGCAGGCTTTCTCTACTGCTTCAATATGCGTAATATCGTCTAAATTAATAATTCCGCCTAATTCATTGCAATATTTGAATTCATCAATAGGTGTATCGTTTGATGAAAACATAATATCATCGCCAACTGCACCGATTGCTTTAGAAAGCATAAGCTCCGGTTTTGAAGAACAATCACAGCCGCAGCCGTATTCACGAAGAATATTTATTAAGAACGGATTCGGAGTAGCCTTAACTGCAAAATACTCTTTAAAGCCTTTATTCCACGAAAACGCTTTTTTTACATTTTCTGCGTTTTTTCTTATACCTGCTTCATCATAAATGTGAAAAGGTGTTGGAAATTCCTTAATTATTTCCTCTGCTTTTTCCTTGGTAAGGAATGGTTTTTTTGTGTTCATATTTATATCCTCCTACATCTCAAGAGCATTTTCAATAAGCCTTTTAATTTCATCAACGCCCTGCCCTGTTACCGAAGAAAATGGAATCACAGGATATTCAGGGTTATTCAATTCTGTTATAATGGATTGTTCCCGTAAAGCATATTCTTTCTTTTTTAGCTTATCAGCCTTTGTTAATACAACGATGAACGGAATGTTCATTTGTTCAAGAAAGGATATCATGGAATAATCATCGGCCGTTGGTTTATGTCTCATATCAATAAGCTGAACTACAAGATTTATGTGTCTGCCACTTTGAAAATATCCCTCCATCAGTTCGCCGAAGCGATCTCTTTCCTGTTTGGATATTTTAGCATATCCGTAGCCCGGTAAATCAACAAACCGCTGACTGTCTACATTATAAAAATTAATTGTAACCGTTTTACCGGGAACAGAGCTTACTCTTGCAAGATTTTTTCTGTTGAATAGCTTGTTTAAGAGAGAGCTTTTTCCAACGTTTGATCTGCCTGCAAAAGTGATTTCGGGTTTATCAGACATTGGAAGCTGCTGGGATATCCCGAATGATTTATCAAATTCTGCTTTATTAAAATTCATAATTCTTACTGTGTAACGATTTCTCGTTTTGCTTTTGTGTTTTTATTGATTATTGTTTTAGCTTTTTCTTCTTTTGTTTTGCCAGCACTCGGCATATATTCAAGTGCATTTTCCATAACTTCGTCGAAAGTTGAAACAGGAACAAAGCGAACAGAGCTTTTAACTTCTTCTGAAATTTCCGCAAGATCCTTAATATTGTCATTTGGTATAATAACAGTTGTGCACCCGGCTTTATATGCAGCCATGCTTTTTTCTTTTAAACCGCCGATTGGAAGAGCCTTTCCTTTAAGGCTTATTTCCCCTGTCATTGCAATGTCTGCTTTAATCGGAATTCCGGTTAATTCGGAAACGATTGCCGTTGTGATGGCAAGTCCTGCAGATGGTCCGTCCTTTGGAACCGCAGCTTCTGGAGCGTGAATATGTATGTCTTTATTCTTATAAAAATCACAGTCAACACCATAATCAGCTGCTTTTGAACGTACAAAGGAAACGGCTGTTTTTGCACTTTCCCGCATAACATCACCCAGATTGCCTGTTAATTCAATTTTACCGGTTCCGTATAAAGCAGATACCTCAATCGGAAGAAGTGTTCCGCCTACTTTTGTCCACGCAAGTCCGTTAACAGTTCCAACCAAGTTTGTTTTGCTTATTTTGTCCTGCCTGTATTTTTTAGGACCTAACAGCTCTTCAATATTCTTATCTGTTACCTTAAAGGATTTAATATCCGATTCTAAAGCAACGGTTGCTTTTCTGCAGAGAGAGGCAATATTTTTTTCAAGATTTCGAACACCGGCTTCTGCAGTATAGCATTCAATTAAGCTGTAAACTGCATCATCGGAAATTCTAAATTCGTTCGCCTTAAGATTATGCTTTTTTAATTCTTTTTTTATAAGATAATCCTTTGCTATATGGAATTTTTCTTCTGCTGTATATGAATTAAGTTCTATAACTTCCATTCTGTCAAAAAGCGGAGCAGCGATTGCAGAAACGTCATTTGCCGTAGTAATAAATAAAACCTTGCTTAAATCCACTGGAAAGTCGATATAATGATCATTAAAACTAAAGTTTTGCTCAGGATCCAAAGCTTCAAGAAGTGCTGATGACGGATCGCCTTTATAATCATTACCGACCTTGTCAATTTCATCAAGAAGAATAATCGGGTTCATTACCTTGCTTTTTATAACTGCGTCAACGATTCTTCCCGGCATTGCACCAATATACGTTTTTCTGTGACCTCTGATTTCAGCTTCATCGTGTACACCGCCAAGGGCAATACGAACATATTTTCTGTTCATACTTTTTGCAAGGCTTTTTACAATAGAAGTTTTGCCAACGCCGGGAGGCCCTGCAAGACAGATAATCTGACCGGTGAAATCCGGATTTCTTTTAAAAACAGCAAGTGATTCAATAATTCTTTCTTTAACCTTTTCCAAAGAATAGTGCTCTTTGTCAAGTATTTTTCTGCTTTTTTCAAGGTTTATTGAATCCTTGGTAAATTTGCCAAATGGAATTTCAAGACATTTATCAAGATATCCTCTTACAACGGTTGCTTCATGGGAACCGCTCGGCATTTTAGAAAGCTTGCCGCATTCCTTTAAAAGCTTTTCTTTTATTTCTTCAGAACAGCCAAGCTTGTTGATTCTGTTTCTGTAAGCATCAGCCTCTTCAACAGGATTATCTCCGTCTCCAAGTGATTCGGAAATGACTTTTAATTCTTCCCGAAGATAATATTCACGCTGATTTTGGTCTATCGCATCCTGAACCTTATGTTGAATTTCAGCTTCAATTTCAAGTGTTGCATTTTCCTTTTTCAGAATAACAAAAAGCTTGGTTAATCTATCAAGTGTTTCAACAGCTTCCAGAATTTCCTGCTTTTCCTCATAATCAATAAATGAATTGGAGCAGATAAAGTCGCAGAGTTTTGCACCATCGGTAATGGAAATAACATTTACCTTAACATCATTGCTGATTTTCGGAACAATGGATGCATATAGTTCAAATTCTTTCTTAATGGCTCTTATGTAAGCTTTATATTCGTCAGCATCTGTATAATCATCCGGATACAAAGCATCAATTGTTCCCATAATATACGGTTTAAATTGAGAGAAAGCAATTAAAGCACCTCTTTCATTTCCCTCAACAACAACCCTTACATTATCTGAATTCGGAATTTTTATTAACTGTTTAATTGTGCAAATAACACCAACAGAATATAAATCGTCAATATTTGGTTCATCAACTGCAGCATCACGCTGGGTAACAAGAAATACCTTTTGATTATTGTTCATAGCGTGTTTTAAAGCAGATATACTCTTTTTTCTTCCCACATCAAAATGGAGTACCATTTCGGGAAAAACTACAAGCCCTCTTAACGGAATTACGGGCATATTCATTAAATCGTTTATATATTCAAAATTTTCCATACTATCCTCAACTAAAAATAATCGTTTGTATTATATAATAATATATAAAAAAAAGCAAGGTATCTAACCTTGCTTTTTATCATTTATGCATTTTTTAGTGATGAAATTGTTAAGTTTTTGGCTTCCTTTTTAGGATTTTTTAAAATTATCGGTTCTGCACCGTTTCTTACGCAATCCTCAGTAATAATAATTTTTTCAACTGTAGGTTCGCTCGGTATTTTATACATCAAATCGCTTAAAGCATTTTCAAGAACACTTCTTAAGCCTCTGGCTCCTGTTTTTCTTTCAAGAGTAATATCTGCTACCGCATTCAGTGCATCCTTTTTGAACTCAAGAATAACACCATCCATTTCAAAAAGCTTTGTATATTGCTTTAAAATAGAATTCTTTGGTTCAATCATGATTCTTACAAGAGCATCCTTATCAAGATTTTCAAGCACTGTGATTACAGGAATTCTGCCGATAAGCTCAGGAATCAGACCGTATTTAACCAAATCATGCTGAACTGCTTTTTTCAGAATATCGGTTTCATCCACTTTCTTATCTTCAATATCAGCTCCGAATCCCATTGACTTAGAACCAACACGTTTTTGAATAATTTTATCAATACCGTCAAAAGCGCCGCCGCAGATGAAAAGAATATTGGAAGTATCAATCTGAATGAATTCCTGCTGTGGGTGCTTTCTTCCTCCTCCGGGAGGAACATTTGAAACAGTTCCTTCAAGGATTTTCAAAAGTGCCTGCTGAACACCCTCGCCGCTTACATCTCTGGTAATTGAACGGTTTTCTGATTTTCTTGAGATTTTATCAATTTCATCAACATAGATTATTCCGTGCTGTGCCTTTTCTATATCAAAATCAGCAGCCTGAATTAATCTTAAAAGAATATTCTCAACATCTTCGCCTACATAACCTGCTTCAGTTAATGTTGTGGCATCAGCAATAGCAAAAGGAACATTAAGAATTTTAGCCAATGTCTGAGCCAGCATGGTTTTGCCGACACCGGTTGGACCAAGCAGCAGAATATTACTTTTCTGAAGTTCCACATCATCGGATACATTTGAATAAATTCTTTTGTAATGATTATAAACAGCAACAGAAAGTGCTTTTTTTGCCTCATCCTGCCCTATTACATATTCATCAAGCTTTTTCTTAATTTCTTCAGGTTTGGGAAGAACAATATCCTCATCATTTTTATGAGCTGTTGTTCTGGCTGAAGGAACAGATTTTTCAATTAAATCATTGCAAAGATTAATACATTCATCACAAATAAAAACGCCGGGGCCCTCAATCAGCTTGTGAACCATAGATTCTGATTTTCCGCAGAATGAACATCTTGCCATGTAATTTCTTTCATCGTCTCGTGCCATAAAAAACTCCGTTTTGAGAATTATCTTTTATCAATTACTTTGTCTACAAGACCATACTCAAGAGCTTCATTAGCTGTAAGCCAGTTATCTCTGTCTGTATCTCTTGCAAGCTCTTCAACAGTTTTGCCGCAGTTTTCAGCAAGTATGCGGTTTAATCTTTCTTTAGTCTGCACTAAGTTCTTTGCTGCAATTTCGATATCTGTTGTTTGGCCGGTTAAACCATGGCCGCCGATAAGAGGCTGATGAATTAAAATTGAGCTGTTCGGAAGAGCAATACGCTTACCCTTAGTTCCGCTGGAAAGAAGAAATGCACCCATTGAAGCAGCCATACCAACACAAATCGTAGATACATCACACTTAATGTACTGCATTGTGTCATAAATAGCTAAGCCGTCTGTTACCGAACCGCCGGGAGAATTGATATATAAACTTATATCCTTTTCACTGTCCTGCCCTTCAAGGAAAAGAAGCTGAGCTACAACAAGTGAAGCTGTCTGAGAGTTAACTTCGTCTGAAAGAACGATTATTCTGTCGTTTAAAAGACGGGAAAAGATATCCATTGAGCGCTCGCCGTTTCCTGTCTGCTCAACAACGTAAGGAACTAATGCCATAAAATCACTACCTTTAATAAATTATTCAATAACTGCTGAATCAACAATTAAATCAACAGCCTTGTTTCTTGCTACATCCTCTGTAATGCGGGCAACTGAAACAGCTTTCTTAACCTGCTCTGCATCCATGCCATAGCTTGCACCGATTTTTTCTGCCTCTGCATTGATTTCATCTTCAGTTGGTTCAATCTTCTCAGCAGCAATAACAGCTGTAAGTGCAAGAGATAATTTAACCTGCTTTTCAGCACCCTCACGAAGAGATGCTTTAAAGGTTTCCTTATCCTGACCCATATACTGAAGATATGTATCCAGATCAATGCCGCTGTTCTGAAGCTGATATGAATATTCCTGCATCATTTCGTCATTTCTCTGTGCAAACATGCACTCCGGAATTTCAACCTCCATACCCTCAACAACCTGCTCAAGAAGCTGGTTTTCTATATCGGTTTTAGCATCTGCTTCTTTCTTTTCTTCGATTTTCTTCTTGATATCAGCCTTAAGCTCATCAAGTGTATCAAATTCGGAAACATCCTTTGCAAATTCATCATCAAGCTCAGGAAGCTCTGTTGCTTTGATTTCATGAATTTTACATTTGAAAACAGCATCCTTTCCTGCAAGTTCTGCTGCATATTCTTCAGGGAATGTTACATTAACATCAAATTCTTCGTCAATCTTGTGACCTGCAACCTGCTCTTCAAATCCCGGAATAAAGCTGCCTGAACCAAGTTCAAGAGGATAATTTTCGCCCTTACCACCCTCAAAAGCAATACCGTCTGCAAAGCCTTCAAAGTCAATTGTAGCAGTATCACCCATTTCAGCTGCTCTGTCTGTAACATCAATAAGACGGGAGTTTCTTTTCTGCATCTGAGCGATTTCATTATCAATATCCTCATCTGAAGCCTCAACAGGAAGCTTAACAGCCTTAAGGCCTTTATAATCACCAAGCTTTACTTCAGGATATGTAGTTACAGTCATAGTAATTTCAACACCCTCAGCCTTGCTCATTACAGGAACATTTACATCAGCTGTATCAACTACATTGAGTTCTGCCTCTTTGAATGCTGCAGCAACTGTTTCAGGATAAAGCATATCAAGAGCCTGTTCAAAGAAGGTTGCCTCGCCATACATTTTTTCAACCATACCCATAGTTGCCTTGCCTTTTCTAAAGCCGGGAAGCTGAATGTTCTTTCTTTCTTTTAAGAAAGCTTTTTTGCATGCTTCACAAAAATCTTCACTGCTGATTGTGATTGCAAGTTCATAAGTGTTTACATCCTTTTTATTAGATGATTTAAGCGCCATAATTATATGACCTCCTTAATTATTTTATAAATCAATAAATTTTATACATAAAAATTGCACAAACTTTTGTTTTATGCCGTTTTCGTTCAAGTATTATATCACATATAATACGTATTTTCAAGGCAATTTATGCTAATTATTATTCAGCTATCCGTTATTTTAAAATAAGATACGGAGTAAAATTCAATCTGTCACAGGAAATGAGCTTAAAATCAATGTTTTCCCGATTACCGTCCACAGCATATTTGGCAGCGTCACCGTGAAGATGACCGTAATAGCATTTCTGAATACCATATTCATGCAGAACGGAAATTATTTCTTTGCATTCCGTATTCACTGTTAACGGAGGATAATGAAGAAAAACAATTTTTTCATCACACGCTGCACTGTCAAGGCTTGCTTTTAAACGAAATACTTCCCTGTTTAATATTTTTTCATCGTGATCTTCTTCGCTTTCAAACAGCCATCCTCTTGAACCGCAGACCGAAATATTATTGTAGCGTACAGAATTATTATGAAGAATTTTTATAGATTTAAAATTATTTTCTTCAATAAAGGCATTCATTTTTGACATTGTATTCCACCAATAATCATGATTGCCCTTGCATATTATTTTATTTCCGTTTAATTTATCTATAAACTGAAAATCAGCCTTTAGTTCATCAAAGTTCATTGCCCAGCTGATATCACCGGCAATAACAACGGTATCTTTTTCGGATACAAGTTTATTCCAGTTTTTTTTCAATTTTTCTGTATAATTATTCCAGCCCTCAAAAGTATCCATCGGCTTGTTTGTTCCGAAGGATAAATGAGTGTCGGCAATAGCAAAAAGAGCCATAATATCTCCTTGAATAAAATGAGTTTAAATGTAAAGAATAAAAATGAAGGGAGTGAAAACAATGAACAACGAAATTAAAGGAATTAGCTGTGAAGCAAAAAACTGTATTCATCACGACAAGGCAAACGGCTGCACGGCAGGACACATTACTGTTGGTAACAGAAGTGCCGTAACTTCAACAGATACAACATGTGAAACATTCCAGTGTGCTGATGATTGCGGCTGCGGATGCAAATAAGAACAATTAAACAGTAATCAAAAACGGCTCTGAAGGAATAACCTTGAAAGAGCCGTTAATTTTTTTAAAGATTGAGGAGTTTGAATACCATTTCGCTCATATTTTCTTTATCACAAACATTGCTGAATCTGACTTTTTTATCCTTAAGGTTTGCAAGAGGTGCAGGGACATCAGCACCGGTTACCTCATTAAGCTTATCCACCATATTGAACTCATCAAGCTCAGGTGAATTTCCGCCGAGAACAGCAGAAAGAACACTCTTTGAAAACTTATAAGGTGAAGCTGTTGAATCAATTACAGTCGGAATATCATCATTTGTTTCGGCAACATAATTGTCATATACTTTAACTGCAACAGCAGTATGTGTATCACAAAGATAATTATACTTATCAAAATGATTTTTGATTGTATCATTAACTTCCTCTTCACTTGCAAATCCGGCATTGAATGTTGCCTGAATATCTTTAATAAGCATATCGGAAACCGTGTATTTGCCGCTTTCTGCAAGCTGCTTCATTAAATCGGCAACAACCTTGTCATTTTCTCCGCTCATATGATATAAAAGTCTTTCAAGGTTAGAGGAAATAAGAATATCCATGCTTGGAGAGGTTGTTGTATAAAAGCTTCTGTTTTTATCATATGTTCCTGTTTTAAGGAAATCGGTTAAAACATTGTTGGAATTTGAAGCACAGACAAGTGTTTTAATAGGAAGCCCCATTTTCTTTGCATAATAGCCTGCAAGAATATTGCCGAAGTTGCCTGTTGGTACAACAACATTGATTTCATCACCTGCTTTGATATTGTTCATGGAAATCATGTCGCAGTAGGTTGAGAAATAGTAAACAATCTGAGGAACAAGCCTGCCCCAATTTATTGAGTTTGCAGATGAAAACATCATATTTTTTTCTGCAAGCTGAGCCTTAATGTCTGCATCTGTAAAAATTTTTTTAACTGCACTTTGTGCATCGTCAAAGTTGCCGTTAATTGCACATACAGCAACATTATTACCTTCCTGTGTTGTCATCTGAAGCTTTTGCATCGGAGAAACACCGTCAACAGGATAGAAAACAAGTATTTTGGTATCGTCAACATCCTTGAAGCCCTCAAGAGCTGCCTTGCCTGTATCACCTGAGGTTGCAACAAGAATAACAATTGTTTTGCCCTCTGCCGTTTTCTTTGCCGAAACCGTCATAAGATACGGAAGAAGTTGAAGAGCCATATCCTTGAAAGCACAGGTCGGACCATGCCACAATTCAAGAATGTTTTTATTTCCGCTTATATTTACTGTCGGCGCAATAGAAGGAGAAGAAAACTTTTCAGCACTGTATGCACCCTCAACACAGTAATTGAGTTCTTCCTCCGTAAAGTCGGTTAAAAATTCTTTTAAAACGGTTTTGGCTCTGTCTATATAAGACATAGAAACCATTGAGCTGATTTTATCCATAGAAAACTGAGGTAACTCGCAGGGAACGAAAAGACCGCCCTCTTCGCTGATGCCCTGTGCAATTGCCTGTGATGCCGTTACCTTTATTGATTTATCACGGGTAGATGTATAAAACATAATGTATCTCCTATAAAATTAGTTTGTAATATTTTAATATAACTGAAACGCATTTTCAAGATGTTTTATAGATTTTATTTTGTTATTTTCAGTAAAAACCTCAACAACATCAAATCTTGGCTGTAATTTTGATTTGTTATAAGAAAGATATAGCTCTGCCGTTGCGGCTATTTTCTTTTGTTTATATTCATCAACAAACTCAGATGGTGCTGCCAATGAATTTTCGTTTCGCATTTTAACTTCAATAAAGCATAAATATTTTTTATTCTTCATTATCAAATCAATTTCACCGAAACGACTTCTGTAATTCGCTTCAAGAAGAACATATTTTTTCTTCTGCAGATAATCACAAGCCTTAAGCTCTGCAAGCTTGCCGATACTATTCATTGCTGTTAAGCACCTTTTTCAAAAACGATTTTCTGTGAACATCCGAAATGCCGTATTCATGGATTTTTTCATAATGAAGCTTTGTAGGATATCCCTTATGCCTTTCAAACGCATATTGCGGATATTGTTCTGCAAGCCTAAGCATATATCTGTCTCTTGAAACCTTGGCAATAATGGATGCAGCAGCGATGGATGCCGATTTTCCGTCCCCCTTAACAATTGACTGAACATCATTATCAAGCGGAGGAATCTGATTGCCGTCCACAAGTGCCAAATCGGGTTTAATTTTAAGACCGTTAACGGCTCTCTTCATTGCAAGAAAGGTTGCCTGAAGAATATTGATTTCGTCAATTTCCTTTTCTGTTGCAATGCCCACAGAATAGCATACACATTCATCAATAATTTTATCGTAAAGCATATCGCGTTTTTTTTCTGACAGCTTTTTTGAATCGTTTACACCTTCAATAATATGTCCATCAGGCAAGATGACAGCGGCAGCAAAAACGGGACCTGCAAGAGGCCCTCTTCCTGCTTCGTCAACACCGCAAATTACATTGTAACCATTGTTTTTAGCTTCATTTTCATATAATAACCAATCCATTATCTCTGTGGCAGCTCAAGGCTTAAACGCCCAAGCTTTCCTCCTCTGAATTCATCACAAACTATTGCAGCGGTTCGCTCATAATTGATTTCTCCGCCTTTTATTAAAAATCCTCTTTTTTTGCCGATCATTTCAAGAATTTCCCATCCCTGTAAATCCTGAAAATCAGTAATTTTATATCTTTCCTCAATCATTTCAGGATGCGTTTTGTTGAGAACATCAAGAAGCCTGCAAGAAAGGCTTTCAAGGTCAGTAACCTCATCTTTAACCGAGCCTATAAAAGCAAGCTTATCGCCTACCTCAGGGTCATCAAATTTTGGCCAGAGTACACCGGGTGTGTCCAAAAGCTCTATTCCGTTTCCGCAGTTGAACCATTGATTGTTTTTGGTAACCCCTGCCCTGTCTGCAACTATTGCTTTATTTTTACCTGCCATTCTGTTTATAAAAGAGGATTTGCCGGTATTCGGAATACCGACTACCATAAGCCTTATGGGCTTGCCTGCCATCCCTTTTGCTTCATTTCGTTCAATAATACGGCTTAAAGCCTTTTTGCATTCAGGAATAAACTGATTTAAGCCTTTTCCGCTTCTGCAGTCAACCGAAAGTGCATAAAAGCCTCTGCTTTTATAGTGTTCAATCCACATCTTGGTAGCTTTGGAATCTGCTACATCGCTTTTATTCAGCAGTATGATTCTCGGTTTGTTTTTAATTAAATCGTCAATCTCGGGATTTGAGCTTGAATATGGAATTCTTGCATCAACAATTTCAACAACACCATCTACTAAATTAAGGCTCTCTTTTATTAATCGCCTTGTTTTAGCCATATGGCCGGGAAACCATTGCACATATTGTTTTTGAAAATCAGGCATTTTATCACTACCTTATAATTTTTTATCCTAAATCGTGCTTATCTGTAATGGAAACAGAGGGTTTCGAAAAGCCTTCCATTTCAAGCATAATGATTTCATTGTTTTCTTTTAAAAGAGCACCGGGAAGATATAATGATTTCTGCGGACCAATTTCCCAGTATCTTCCTAAATTAAAACCATTAACCCAGACATAGCCCTTTTTAAAACCGTTCAGATGAACAAAGCAGTCATCATTTGACTTCGCCTTAAAGCTGCCTTTAAGAAACAGCGGAGCATCCTTTTTGTCAGTATGATATTCAAGCTTTTCCAGATTATCAAGCGGGATTGTATAGATATCATATCCCATCTGTCTTTGATTGCCTATGTATATATCGGTGATCCCTTTGCGGTCAATCATATGTTCACCGTAATTAACTCTTCCCATTGTGTCAACAAGAACACCGATTTTTCGACGGTCTTTAATTGCCGACATAAGAAATTTTTCGGAATTCTTTTTTGAAAAAAGAGATTTCAGCCCTTTAGCCGTACTTTCTAAGCGGCTTATTCTTTTTTTGAATTTATCATCAAAATATACATAACCAAAATCATGAACATCTTTAATATTAAGCGGAGAAATATCATATTTTCCTTCAATTTCGGTTTCATAATATATTAATCCGAAATTTTGATTAAAATATTCCATACTTTCGGGAACAGGAGCATAATGTTTTTCTGCAATATTGGAAAGATTATCAAACAGAGAAGCATATTCTGTTAATTCGATATTGCCGATTGACTGTAGCTTCGGAGAAGGCGGCAATTCTCCCATTTGTATCCCCTGATGCTCACAGAGTATTTTTCTTACTTCGTGATAAGCAGGTGTATAATCGCCCCATTCATTCAAAAGCGCACAGTAATCATAGCTTGTTATGGTTGGTTCATATGATTTATTCTGATTTGCTCCCGCTGTAAATCCGAAATTTGTGCCTCCATGGAACATATAGAAGTTGAAGCTGGCACCTATATCAAGAAAATCCTTTATTTCTTTTCCGACAGATGAAGCAGCACGGGTATGATGTTTATCTCCCCAATGATCAAACCAGCCGCACCAGAACTCACCGCACATATTCGGCCCGTCATTCTCAAAATCCTTTAAACAGTTGAATGCATTTTTTGCTTTTGAACCAAAATTGAGAACTTTATAAATATGAGGAAGCGAACCGCCTGAAAGCATGTTTTTCCAATTGCCGTCTGACGTGAAAAATAAAACATCTATGCCGCATTCTTTCATAAGGTTTTCGATAAACGTTAAGTATTCTTTATCATTACCGTATGAGCCATACTCATTTTCTACCTGCATTGCAATAATATTTCCGCCATTTGTTTCAAGATAAGGAACAAGCATCGGAAGAAGTTTTTTATAGAATCTTTCAACACAAGCTAAATAATCCGGATAATTACAGCGAATCTGCATATTTTTATCCTTCAGAAGCCATGCAGGCAATCCTCCGAAGTCCCATTCTGCACATATATATGGTCCCGGGCGGACAATACAGTAAAGGCCAACCTTTTTTGCTGTTTCAATAAATCTAACTATATCGAGCATTCCGTCAAAACAAAACTCATTCGGCTGCAGCTCGTGGAGATTCCAGCAAACATAGGTTTCAACTGTATTAAAACCTGCAAGTTTAAGCTTGGTTAATCTATCTTCCCAATACTCAGGCAGAATTCTAAAATAATGCATAGCGCCCGAATAAATTTTGAATGGCTTTCCATTCATATAAAATTCTTTGTTTTTAATTTCAAACATAACTTTACCCCATAAATCTATTTTATAAAATAAATATATTATAAAACAAATATAATGTCAAGAAACTTATAAAAGGAAAACCGCTTCTGATGAAGCGGTTTTGACAGTTAAAAACTTAGATATCTTCTTTAACTTTAGCGGCCTTACCAACTCTGTCTCTGAGGTAATAAAGCTTAGCACGGCGAACTTTACCGTGGCGAACAACCTGCACGGATTCAACATTAGCTGAGTTGAACGGGAATACACGTTCAATACCAACGCCGTAAGAAACACGGCGAACAGTAAATGTTTTTGAAATGCCGGAGCCTTTAACAGCAATAACAGTACCTTCAAACATCTGAACTCTTTCGTTTTTACCTTCACGGATACGAACACCAACTCTTACAGTGTCACCGATTTTGAATTCAGGAAGCTCTTTCTGCACACTGCCTGCTTCGATAATTTTGATTGCGTCCATTTTAATTTCCTCCTTATTAATTTATCAGATGTTCATAACAATTTTTTGACAGAGGACCATCCACTTAAATGCCTAAACGCATAGCATTTAACGCGTTGCAAGGACAGCAACGGAACAAATGCTTAGATAATATATCATAAAGTGCCGTAAAATGCAAGTATTTTATTCAAAAAAATATATATTCGATTTCAAACACTTCAATCGGATTTATTCTTTCCATTTAATAATGGTTTTGCCGAATGCTTTTTGAGCATCCTTTTCGAATGCAGCTATTATATCGTCTATTGTTGAAGCCGTATTAACCGAGCTTACAATACTTCCGAGATAATCAATGATTTCGGGATATTTTTCATATATCTCAATTGTTTTTTCAAAATCATGTACACCGCTTCTTGATGAACCGAAAAAGCGAAGCCCTTTTTCAAGAATCATTCTTGTGTTTATCGGAACAGGATATTCGGAAACACCAAGAATTGAAATGGTGGCTTCCGGCATAACTGTGGCAATAATCTGCTCAATAGCTACGGCACTTCCGTTTCCGCCAACACATTCAAAGGCATGATCAACATAAAAATCCTTTGGAATTTCATTTACAGGAAAGGCACCATCGGCAAAAGTAAAATAAGAAAGCTTATCATATGATGTTCCGAAAATATAAACCTTAGTTTCCGGAAATAGTTTTTTTATTAACAGTGAGGTTATGTAACCTAAATTACCATCGCCCCAAACACCGATTTTTTCTCGGCAGGAATGTGCAATTTTATTAAAACGTGAAATCGCATGAATGGATACGGAAACAATTTCCGTAAAAGCGGCAACATTCATATTCATTCCTTTTGGAAGAAGAATAAGCCTTTTTGGGGATATGCTAACATATTCTTTCAGAAAGCCATCCGTTGTAGAGCCGCAGAATTTTGAAGAACGAAGATAATTTTCGGCAATAACATCATTTTCTTCTACGGGGATATTCGGAATCATAACAACCATATCACCGACATTGAATTTTCCTGAAGGATCAAAAACAACTTTTCCTACTCCTTCGTGAATCAGCACCATCGGTAGCTTCTCTGCCATAATTTTTGCATCTCTTGTGCCAAGATAATAGCGCATATCCGCATTGCAAATGGAAAGATGTGTAGGTCGAACCACTGCATTTTCACCGAAAAGATCAATATCGTCAAAGGCAATTTCAAATTTTCTTGCCCTTGCAAGGCGGTAAACAGTGTTAATCATTCTTCACACTCCAGTAGTGATTTCATAATTTTAAGATCATAGGGGTAAGTTATTTTAATATTAAATGTTTCGCCGTCAACAAGCGCCACTCTTTCCCCTTTTAATACAAGAATTTTTGCTGCATCCGTTAAAATATCCTTTTCTGCATCCGTCAAGGAATTATATGCATTTTTCAGCTTTTTAGCTTTGAAGGACTGCGGAGTCTGCCCCTGATACATAATGCTTCTGTTCGGAATATTGCTTATTTCCTTTCCGTTTGCAGCCTCTACGATAGTATCTGTTGCAGCAATAACCGTATCACACGCACTGTATTTCCTGCATGCTGCAATATTCTCCTTGATAATTCTATGCGTAACAAAAGGTCTTACAGAATCATGTGTAACAATAATCGTATCATCATCAAGCTCCCCATTGGCTTCAATATAATCAATGGCATTCATAATCGTTTCATTTCTTGTGCTGCCGCCTTCAACAACAGCAATCTTTTCCAGTGCGGGTCCAAGATATTTTTTAATTATGTTTTTTGTATGCTCAGTCCACTGAGATGGACATAAAACAATGATTTCATCAAATTCAGAGCAAGACAAAAATTTTTCAATTGTGTAAATAATAATCGGCTTGTTTTTAACAGTCAGATATTGTTTGGGTTTTTCACCGCCCATACGAGAACCGATGCCGCCGGCAAGAATTACTCCGTAAATCATAATTAATACTCCAAATCATTATTTAATCCTAAACATTTTAAAATCAGCTCAGCCACTCTTTGGCTGGAATTGCCGTCAAGCTTATCAAAAAATTTATACTTAAAGCTGCTTACCTTATCTTGCTCAAAATCACTGCTTTCTATGCTTTCGGCAATTTCACTTTCCGAATAAACAATTTTACCGGGCACAAAGCTTTCAAAATCATAATAAAAATCCCGTTCTCTGATATACAAATATAAATCATACGTATAAAAAAGCATAGGAATATCCAGAAGCGATGCTTCAAAAATAACACTTGAATAATCAGTTATAAGCAAATCCGTAACAAACAATAAATCATTCAGTTCAACATTATCCGAGAAATCAATAATTCTGTCTTTGAATTCATCAGGAATTGTAAATCTATCTTTACAATACGGATGAAGCTTAATCAGAATCGCATAATCATCTCCGATTTTCTTTAAAAGTGTTTCGGGATGAAACGCATCTGTTGGATAATACGCACTCATCTGGCCTTTTCCCCTGAAGGTTGGTGCAAACAAAATGATTTTCTTTGATTTAAGATTCGGATACTGATTATAAAACGTTTCTTTAACTTTTTCGGCATACTCCTTATTCATAAATACGTCTGTTCTCGGAATACCTGTTGCAACAACATTATTGTCGGAAATTCCGAATCCCTCAGCATAATGCTTTGCAATTTCACGAGAGCTTACAATTGCATAATCGTACATTCTGTGGTTTGGTTCATTCTGCTTTGGTCCTCCGCTTTTTCCAAGCCGGGTAAAACCGAATGTTTTAAATGCACCGCAGGCATGCCATAGCTGAATTACAGAAACACCCCTACGTTTTTTTACTGTGTTCAGCAGCCTGAAATAATCGTCAACTACAACAACCTTTGATGTTGCATAAAGATATAAGAATTTCCTGATTGTTTTCAGCCTGTCATGATTTGCAGGATTTGAAAACATCAGAAACTGAAAATCAATATCCTTTCTGTCTTTAATCAGATTATATACAAACTCATAATTACCCCCAAGCTCATTTCTTCTTCCGGACATGAAGGTAATTCTGTTTTGCACGATTGGCTTCTTACAGTATCTGCTGAAAAGATTACTGCAAATAATATGCTTTATTTTTTTTCTGAACTTTTTTATAGACAGTTCAGCAGAATTGTATATATTTGTTTCTTTTAAATCTGTGCCGATAAAAAAGGAAATAAAACCAATCATTTTATCAACGGCTATTTTTTTCTTTGATTTTTTATTGTTCAAATTTGTAACAAAGCCTATAGCACATGCAATGAATCCGGTTAATAGCAGAAGCGGAAGCAGTACAATTGCGAGTACAGTTCTGAAAAATATAAAAACAAATTTGAAAAACGGGAAGAATATAAATCTTTTCTTTTCCGATTGGGTTTCCCCTTTTAATATAATAATGTATCCCTTTTCAGGTTCAAGATTTAATGAATAAGGGCAAGACACAGCATCATCTGGTTTTGTTTCTCCGTCAAAAACAGTAAAGCCGTCAAAGCTTTCGCTCCCTATGAATTTTTCTTCAATATTGATTAAAGGATTATCGCGAATAACTTTATCGGAAACGGTAAACGGAAGAGTGCAAACCTCATTATCGCCGTAATACAAATCAATTCCGGCTTTCATTTCACTGAAATCCGTAAAATCATCAAAAATATATTCAAGCAAATAGGAGCAGGAGCAAATGATAACACATAAATTATTCTGCCTTTGTCTATAAAAATTTCTGATTAAAAATGGCAGTCTTCTTGTTTTTCCGCCATATTCAAAAACAATTTTTGCCTTTGGTGATGTAATGTCGATATCAAACGGCGTACTGATTGTAACAGAAATATTAAGTTGATTTTTATCAACATTTAATTTATTGATAATCATTTTTGCATCAAGCATTTATATTTTCCTCCATACACCATTTCAGCAATCGTGTATTTTTTGAAACAATCCAATTATTGCATTTCAGAATATTATATCAAATATGCATATGTATTTCAAGTAGGCTTTTAAGGATGACGACATTGCATATTTTACTGCCGATTATCACATCAGGACAGAATTAATTAAAAATTTTTTCCATTGTATTCCTAAATTATATATATGTTTTTCAGTGCAATGATTTGCAGGGCTTCAATTTGATAAAAAAAGAAAGCGTATAACAACGCTTTCTAAAAATCATCTTAAAATTTCAATATTTCCTCAATCACTCTTTTTGACGCATTTCCATCATCAAGATAATTATATTTATTATGGAATTCAATATATTTTTTGCCGAATTTTTTGTTATATGCATCAATATCCTGTAGTGCCTTGATTTCCTGAATCAGCTGCTGTTCATTACGGTTTGTAATTATCGGTCCGGGAAGTTCATCAATATCAATATAAAAATCTCTGATTTCATTTTTATAGGCATCAAAATCATACATATAAAATATCATGGGCTTTTTCAAAATTGCATAATCAAAGAAAACACTTGAATAATCCGTCAGCAAAGCATCGGAAACTATATACAAATCGTTAATTTCATCATATTTCGATACATTATATATAAATCCGTTATATTTATCAAAATCAAAGCAATTTGCAACTAAATAATGCGCACGGAAAAGAATAATATAATCATCTCCGACAGCTTTTTGAAGTTTATCAAAATCTATTTCGGTTTTATATGTGTATCCGATTGAAGAATCATGCTGATTGTCCCGCCATGTCGGGGCATAAAGAATAACCTTTTTATTCACATTCTCAATACCGAGCCGGGATTTAATTTTCAAAACATCATCGCTGTTGTAATGAAACAGCCTGTCGTTTCTGGGATAGCCCTGTTCTATTATAGAGTTTTCTTTTCCGATTGCTTTTAAATTCCATGCCGAAATAAATTTTTCGCTGGCAAATGCAGAGGGCGAAATAAAATACTTAAACTTTTTTGCATCAACCTTGTATTTGAACCGCAGCTCTTCAATCGTATTAAGTGCATTATCAAATTTTTCAATATCATAGCCTAAACGCTTAAGAGGTGTTCCATGCCAGCACTGCACATAAATCTGGTCATTTTTTGGATAAATATGGTCGGCAATACGATAATTGTGTATCCAGTATTTACTGCTTGCCATAACCTTATAATACGCTTTGCCCTTGTTATAAATAACTTTTGTATTGCGGTTGTTTTCAAGATACTTGTACTTATTCGGTTCTCTGAAAGCCCAGACGAATTTATAATCCTTATACTTGTCCTGTGTAAGCATATATTCATAAATGGCTTTTGGAGAGCAGGAATAGGACTTTCCGCTGAAAGACTTAAAACATATAAGCTTATCATCGGTTTTATTTGTTTTTTTAATAATCCAATATTTCAGAAATCTTCTAAGGAATATAATATGCCTTACGAATTTTCTGATTACAATATTATGCTTAGTAAGCTCAATGGCAACAGACTTTATTTTCTTTGTCGTAATAATCACCTCAAAACTAACCTGCAAATATTGTAAAAAATGGAATTAATTTATACAAGTACGTATATAAGCTTACTATATAAGGAAACAAAAGTCAAGTTGAAAAACCTACAAATATTTACACAATATTCATAATTTATTAAACTTATTCAATAAATTATTTGAACAAATCATAATTTTTATCAAGCAGGGTTATTCGTGCTATGCTTCTCCATTCAAAATCCATATCAATAAGTCTGATTATTGTATCAAACAAAAGCGTTGGGTTTAAGTTCCTTTCAGGCCCGGCAGCCAGACGAATATTCAGAATAATCTCATCGCCCCTCACAGAGATGTTGTATTTATCTATAAACGGCTTTAAATTTGTTTCCTTAACAATTCTTCTTTTGCCTTTTTTTGCCTTCTTTTCAGCGATGATTTCTTCGGATGATAGAACTGCATCAATTTTTTTCAATGCAGTTTCATTGTCCTTAAATTCAAACTTATATACATAATCTGAAAATGCAATTTCACTGCAATCACGGAAGTCATCATAAACATCAACAATTCTTATACCTGTCGGAAGCATTTTGTTCATACGCTTTTTGATTTCATCATTGGAAATATTGCCTGTAATACGCAAATCAACACTTTCGCATAAGCTTTCAACTCCTAAAGAAAGCGGAAGAGAAAAACTCATATATGGATGTGGATTGAAGCCCTCTGTAAACCAAAGAGGAATTCCTGCACGTGCAAGTGCTCTTGACATACAACGGTTGATGTCAAGATGGCTTATGTACTTGCAACGGTCTGTTTTTGAAAAAACAAGCCTAACTTCTCGCATCACAGTGACCTCCGTTCAGCATATTTGCACCGCAGCCTGCACATTTGATTCTGCAGTGGGGTGTGGTTTTGTTTTCGTGAGCCTTTTTATTTTCATTTTCAAGGAATTTTCTTGAAACACCGAAATCAAGATGATCCCAGGGCAAAAGCTCATCAAAAGGCCGCCTTCGCTGCGTATAAAAGTGCGGATCAATGCCGTTCTTTTCGAATGCCTGCATCCATGCATCAAAGTTGAATTTATCTCCCCATGAATCGAATTTACAGCCAAGCTGCCATGCATCATATAAAACATTGTTTAGACGCCTGTCCCCTCTTGCAAGCACACCTTCAATAAGCGAGGTTGGCGTTTCATGGTAGGAAATTTTGATTTTTCTGCTTGGAACATATTCAAGCAGATGTTCCTGCTTAGCCTTAAGACTTTCCATGGAGTCCTCAGGTTCCCACTGAAAAGGCGTAAAAGGCTTTGGTATAAAGGAAGCACAGCTTATGGAAACCTGAAGTCCTGTTCCTTTCTGTCTGTTGGGATTCTTATAAAATGCATGAACAACCTGCATTCCAAGGTCTGCTATGCCCTCTATGTCCTCCATAGTCTCTGTAGGAAGACCCATCATAAAGTAAAGCTTAACAGAGGTCCAGCCATTGTCAAATGCTTTGGTACAGGTGTTAATTACCTCTTCTTCGGAAACGTTTTTATTAATAACATCACGAAGCCTTTGTGTTCCGGCCTCAGGTGCAAAGGTTAATCCGCTTTTTCTGACTCTGTTCAGCTTGTCCACAAGTTCATCGGAAAAATTATCCACACGCAGTGACGGAAGTGAAAGATTGATTTTTTCCTTTTCGGTCCAATCAATCAGCGAAGTCAGCATTTCGTTAACACAGCTGTGATCCGATGTAGACAGTGAGCAAAGGGAAAGCTCATCATAGCCTGTTGATTTTATCAAAGCCTTAGCCTGTTCATTTATTGTTTTAACGCTTTTTTCTCGGATTGGTCTATAGGTAAATCCTGCCTGGCAAAAGCGGCAGCCTCTTATACAGCCTCTGAAAATTTCTTCAACTGCCCTGTCATGAACAATACTGATAAAAGGAACAACAAAATTTTTAGGATAAAAGCACTTATTCATATCGGATACAACTGCTTTTTTTACTTTTGACGGAGCTCCGTTAAGAGGTTTCAGTTCTTTAAGCGTTCCGTCATCATTATAGCTGTCTTCATATAAGCCGGGAACATAAACACCGTCAATATCCTTAGCTTTTAAAAGAAATTCCTGCTTTGTTGAACCATTGGCTTTACATGCTTTAAGCAAATCAATTACTGCAACAGTGCTTTCTTCGCCGTCACCAAGAAATACGATATCCACAAAATCGGTTATAGGTTCGGGATTGCAGGTACAGGGACCTCCGCAGCAGATAATCGGCGTTAAATCCGTTCTGTCCTTTGATTTAAGCGGTATATGGGCCAAATCAAGCATGTTTAACATATTGGTATAGCAAAGCTCATACATAAGCGTAAAACCGATCAGATCGAATTCCTGAATATAATCTCCGCTTTCAAGTGCAAACAAAGGAACGTTGTTTTCTCTCATCTGTTCCTCCATATCACTGTCGGGAGCAAATACTCTTTCGCACCAGCTGTCTTCCCTTTCATTAACAAGGGAATAAAGAATTTTCATACCCAGATGGCTCATTCCGATTTCATATAAATCCGGAAAACAAAAAGCATATCTGATATCTACTTTTTCTGCATCCTTGATGACGCTGTTCAGCTCTCCGCCGGCATATCTTGCAGGCTTCTGAACATACTGCAGTATTTTTTCAACTTCCTTTTTCATAAAAACCTCATCTATTACTGTTAAATTCATTGATATTAAAAGCCACAAGATAAACACTGATTAAAATCAATGAAAAAATATGATATTCAATGAATAAATAGGCTGATAAACAGCACAAAACAATGATAAAAAACAAGCTTACGGCACGGTAACACCTTGGCAATGCAAGCTTTAATATCCGTCCTCCGTCCAACGGAAGAGCCGGAAAAATGTTTATTAGCAGAAGTATTAAATTAATATCGTCCTTCAATATCAGAAAAAAAATCAGATTGATAAGAGGTCCGCAGATTAATACAATAAATTCCTTTGCTTTAGAAAGATTGCTTTTGTATTTAAGACCGATACCATAGAAGGATATTTTAATCAAATCAGGCTTTACCCTGAATAAAAGCAACGCTGCTATATGACCGATTTCATGCAGCATGGAAAACAATATAATGCTGATTGTGCTTTCATAGCCATAGAACACGGCAAAGGACAACACGATTAAAAAAGAAAAATCAAGCTTAAATACAAATTTCTTAAATTTAATTTCCAAACCATCACCATAAAATAGTACGGCGATGTATTACCTTTTATTCTTATCAATATAGGATTGAAGAATCATAACGGCAGAAACCGCATCAACAGTATCTTTTCGTTTTTTTCCCCTTACATTATTTACAGACAGAATATTATGAGCCATAACCGTGGTAAGTCTTTCATCTATAAAATCAACCGGCTTACGGGTTTTTTCTTCAAGTTTTTTTCCGAATTCCCTGCACGCTTCGGCACGAAAGCCGCAGCTTCCATCCATATTCTTCGGAATACCTACAACTATTTTTTCCGCCTTTTCCTTTTCAGCAATTTCACAAAGCCTATCAATCAGTTTGGGCTGATATGCTTCTTTTATGACCGTATACGGAGATGCAAGGGTTTCATTTATATCCGAAAAGGCAACGCCTGTTCGCATATCTCCGTAATCAACTGACATAATTTTCATAATTTATTACCTTAACGAATAACGGCATCACATTTAAATGATGCCGCTAAGCTTTTTTTATTATTCATTATTTGGTTTTTTATTGGCGTTTGCATTCGGATCTTTCGGCTTATGAACGTTGGAATTTGACGTTGCCGCAACTGATGGAGCAGTTGAATTTACTTTTGTTTCTTTATCTGCTTTTGTAGCTTCAGCCGTTGTTCCGCTTGATTTTGAATAGCTTGGAAGATTGTTTTTATCATACCAGCCGTAATTTCCGCTTGAATAATTGGCAAGCAAGCCATTGCTCGGATCATAAGCTCGTCTGGTTATACCGTCATAATCAGGGAATTCTTTCTTATTTACTCCTTTATTGGAATAAATTTCATTCATAACATTCTTCCACAAAATACCCGAAGGGTTCGGCGTTTGCCTTACTTCTTTCTGCTGATCAAAGCCATACCATACAGCCGCAATATACTCCGGCGTTCCGCCAACAAAATAACGGTCTACGCTTCCCGTGGTAGTACCGGTTTTACCGATGCATTGTACACCGGAAATTTTATAGGTAGTACCTGTGCCGCTTGTCATAACCGTCTGAAGCAGTTTGTTCATAATCCAAGCAGTGCTTTCGGAAACAGCCTGTTCATTTGCAGTATCGGGATTGGATTCAAGAATTGTATTGCCCTGAAAATCCGTAACCTTATAATAGCAATACGGATAATAATATTTACCGCCGTTTCCGAATGCCTGATAAGCAGCCGTAATGTCAAGTACGGAAGCACCGTTTGTCAGAGCTCCTGTAGCAAGTGGAGCCGGTGCACAGTCCTGATCAATCATAGAAGAAATATGGAATCTTTCCGTCAAAAAATTGTATGAATAATCAAGACCGATCTGTAACAAGGTTCTGGCAGAAATGGTGTTCAAGGATCGTGCAATACCGGATTGAACCGTGAGCTTTTTGCTTGAATAACCGCCGCCTTCATTCGTTGGCCACGGCTTGCCATCAACCTTTATATCTTCTGTTGGCGCATCCTTTACAAGAGTAGACCAATAAAAATCGAAGTCTGATTCCTTCAGGCTTTTTTCAAGAGCAGGTGCATAAACAGCCAATGGTTTAAACGCAGAACCGGGCTGACGTTTAGCATCAACAGCACGATTAAAGCCTCTTACATTGTCTTTTGCACCTAAGCCACCGACTATGCCAAGCACTCTTCCCTTATAATCCATAACAACCATAGCACTCTGCGAATCTTCTTCATAAACACCTTTACGATTTTCATAAACTGTTTCCAGAGCGTCCTGAACTTCCAAATCAATAGCAGTATATATTTTTAATCCGCCGCCGTAAACAAGAGCCTCCGCTTTTCTTTTTGTATAGCCTTCATTTATCAGATCATTGATAACGGTGCTGATAACATAATCAATATACCAGGAATCAATTGCATTTGTTTTGGAACTATTGGAATCGGTAACCTTGCTTCCTTTATATTCTTTGCTGTTTGTAAAAATCAATTTATAATTGACTGCTTCGTCATATTGTTCCTGTGTGATTGCACCCTCTTCAAGCATTGCTCCGAGAACCTGTTTCTGACGTCTTTTGTTCTCTTCTGTATTAATTAATGGGTCATACTTTGTCGGAAACTGTGTTATACCTGCAATGCAGGCACATTCGGCAATATTCAAATCGGCAACATCCTTGCCGAAATATTCCTCGGCAGCCGTTTTAACGCCGTAGCAGCCCTCTGAAAGATAGATGGTATTCAGATAGGCTTCAAGGATTTCATCCTTTTCAAAATATCTTTCAAGATTTAATGCAGAAAGAATTTCGTTGAATTTACGGGCAACGGTAACCTGTTTTTCATCGGTAAGATTCTTAATAAGCTGCTGTGTAATGGTTGAACCGCCCTGCTTACCGAGATTCTGAGGCTTAACAATTACACCTGCTGTTCTGATCCAGTCAACGCCATTATGCTTTTCAAATCTTTTGTCTTCAATGGAAACAAAGGCTTTCGGAAGATACTCACTCATATCTTCAA
>DESD01000020.1:27773-28368 GCA_002361935.1 Ruminococcaceae bacterium UBA3323
GAAGATACTCACTCATATCTTCAATGTTTACCCAGATTCGGTTTTCATCCCCGTGCAGCCTTGTTAATTCAACCACTTTATCTTTATTATTTTTATCGTAGCCGTAAATAAAGGATGTTTGGCTTTGAGCATATTTTTGTTCGTTTAGATCAAATACAGCATCGCCGTGAACAACACTGTAAGCATAAATGCCCATAACGGAAATACAAACTACGGCAACTACCCCCACGATCATAAGAAATCCCATTAAAACCCGGAATACCTTATACTTGGGAGAGCTGTAATTTTTATCTTTTTTCTTTTTATTTTTAGATTTTTTTAAATTCTTTTTTTCAATAATACGCCCTCTTTTTACGGATTTGGAATCCTTAGCGCTTGTATTATCCAGATTATATGCAGATGGAACCTTGTTTTCTTCAGTGTTCAATGTATCTTTATCTTCACTATAAACTTTGGCAGAATTGTTCATAAAAGATTCAAGCAAATCATCGTAATCTCTTGATGCCATTTTCTTACCTCCAAAACAAGAAATTTTTTATATTATACTATATATTTCTACAGTAATAAAGAAATTTTTTGTAAATTTTTCCGTTTA
>DESD01000055.1:0-101123 GCA_002361935.1 Ruminococcaceae bacterium UBA3323
GGTTGCCTTTGCTACATACAAAGCGAAGGACTTCCTTTTGAAAGGAAGTCCTTTTTATACCAACTGACATTTCGCCAACACCCATAAAGCCAGTCACGAAATCCAGTCACGCATTAAACACGTGACTTTTCCATACAAAAAAGTCCAAGGGGATTCCCCCCCTTGGACTTAACTTTTAATTCTTTTAATTAAAGATTAGATTTAACGGTTTCAAGCTCTGTTCTGAGTTCTTCAGGGAGCGTATCGCCAAACTTAGCATAAAGTTCTTCAACACCCTTGAATTCTTCTTCCCAAGCAGCCTTATCAACATCAAGAATCTTTTCAAGATCCTCTTTTGTCATATCAAGGCCTTCAAGGTTGATATCCTCAGCATAAGGAAGATAACCGATAGCGGTTTCCTTAGCATCTACCTTACCGTCGCAGCGATCAATAATCCAGTCAAGAACACGCATATTATCGCCGAATCCCGGCCAGAGGAAGTTGCCCTCATCATCCTTACGGAACCAGTTAACATTAAAGATTTTGGGAGCCTTTTCAGGATCAAGAGTTTCGCCGATCTCAATCCAATGTTTCCAGTAATCACCCATATTGTAGCCGCAGAACGGAAGCATAGCCATAGGATCACGGCGAACAACACCAACTGCACCTGTTGCGGCAGCAGTTGTTTCCGAACCCATGATTGAACCTACAAACACACCGTTGTTCCAGCTCTTTGACTGATAAACAAGAGGAGTGAGCTTAGCACGGCGACCGCCGAATACGATAGCGGAAATCGGAACACCCTGCGGATTTTCAAATTCAGATGAAATACACGGGCAGTTTGTTGCAGGCGCAGTAAATCTTGAGTTTGGATGTGCACCCTTTTCTGTTGATTCTGCACCGTTCCAAGGATTGCCCTTCCAATCAATAGCATTTGTAGGAGGATTCTTATCAAGACCTTCCCACCAAACTGTGTTGTTATCAAGATTATGGCAAACATTTGTAAAGATAGTGCCGCTCATGGTTGACTTAAGAGCGTTTGGATTAGACTTCATATTTGTTCCGGGAGCAACGCCGAAGAAACCGTTTTCAGGGTTAATAGCATAAAGGCGGCCGTCCGGACCCTTTCTGATCCAGGAAATATCATCACCAACGCACCATACCTTGTAGCCTTTCTTCTGATATCCCTCCGGAGGAATCAGCATAGCAAGGTTTGTCTTGCCGCATGCACTTGGGAATGCAGCACAGATATACTTAACTTCTCCGTTTGGCTTTTCAAGGCCAAGGATAAGCATATGCTCAGCCTGCCACATTTCGTTTTTGCCAAGGTAAGAAGCTATACGAAGTGCAAAGCATTTTTTACCAAGAAGAACGTTTCCGCCGTAAGCAGAGTTAACGGAAATGATTGTATTATCCTCAGGGAACTGACAGATCCATCTGTTTTCAGGATCAACATTACATTTGCAGTGCATACCGCGAACCCAATCGTTGGAATCGCCGAGCGCATTAAGAACGGCTGTGCCGACTCTGGTCATAATGTTCATGTTAAGAACAACATAGATAGAATCTGTAATTTCGATACCGATTTTTGAGAACGGAGAACCAACAGGACCCATTGAATAAGGAATGATATACATGGTTCTGCCTTCATAGGAGCCGGCAGCAATATTATAAAGCATTTCATATGCTTTTTCCGGATCCATCCAGTGGTTTGTAGGGCCGGCATCTTTTTCTGTTTTTGAACAGATAAGAGTTCTATCCTCAACACGGGCAACATCGTTTTCAGCTGTTCTGTGAAGATAGCAATCCGGAAGAAGCTCTTCATTAAGCTTAACCATTTCGCCTGTTTCAACAGCCTCTGCCTTAAGTGCATCAATCTGCTCTTTTGAGCCGTCAATCCACATGATTTTTGATGGCTTTAAAAGTTCAACCTTTTCATCAAGCCATGCAAGAAGTGACTTATTTTTTGTAAGATTTGTTTCCATATTTCTTCTCCTTTATACAGAATACAATTTGTGATAAAAATTATTAAAATTGCCGCAATTTTCATCAGCCTATATTATAAGCAATTTATAAAATAATTTCAATAGGCATAATATATAAATTGACTAAAAATTAACAATATCTATTGGCATTGTTGCATAAGCATTCAGATCAGCTCCTGCCCTTACGCCTGCCATATATTCATAATATCCCTGCGAAGCAACCATTGCCGCATTATCGCCGCAGTATTTCAGATCGGGAAGATACAGCCTCCAGCCATGCTTCCTGCAAAGACTTTCACATTTGCTTCTTAAAAGGGAATTCGCAGATACGCCGCCGGCAACCACTATCTTATTATACCCGAATTTTTCGGCAGCCTTTTCAAAATTTGAAATTAAACAATCAACAACATTTTTCTGAAAAGAAGCAGCTAAATCCGGAATATTTATTTTCTCCCCCCTCTGTTCGGCATTATGAACAATATTGATAACAGAAGTTTTCAGACCGCTGAAGGAAAAATCAAGCGGTGCACCGTCAACTCTCGGATGGGGAAATACAAAAGCATCGGGATTTCCCGATTTGCTGATTTTATCAATGCTGACGCCCCCGGGATAGGGCAGCCCCATGGTTCTGCCTGCCTTATCAAGTGCCTCGCCTGCTGCATCATCACGCGTTTTTCCGATGATTTCATAATCCGTATAACTCTTTACCGCAACAATATGAGAATGGCCGCCGCTTACAATCAAGCACAAAAACGGCGGTTCCAGATCAGTGGCTAAATAATTGGAGGCAATGTGTGAACGCAGGTGGTGAACAGGAACAAGCGGCTTGTTTGCCGAAACCGCAAGACCCTTTGCAAAATTTACACCAACAAGCAGCGCACCAATCAGCCCCGGTGCAAAGGTTACGGCAATGGCATCTATATCATCAATCGCACAGTCCGCCTGCTTCAGTGCTTCCTTAACAACACCGCTGATAGATTCCGCATGACGGCGTGAAGCAATTTCAGGCACAACACCGCCGTACAGCTTGTGCTCCTCAAGAGAGGTTGCAATGATATTGGATTTAACTATTCTTCCGTCCTCAACAACTGCAGCCGCAGTTTCATCACACGAGGACTCAATTCCTAAAATTTTCATTTTTCCATACCCTTATCAACACATAAATTTATTCCGATAAATCCATTATTGTTTCTATTTCAACAATTTCTTTATTATACTGCTTTGCTATTTCTTTAAGTTTTGTTTCGGTTTTTCCGCCTTTTACAAGTTCACCGTAATCATAATAATTACCGTTACCGTCTGAAATTGCATAAGCATTTTCGTTTTCTGTAAATTCATCATCTGCATCGAAATAACCTTTTACTTTATATATTTCCAAATCCGTATAGGAAACATCAACCGTGCCGAATTCGACTCCGCCGGTATATTTAACATAGGCATCATAATATCCGATATCGTCCAGAGAAGCGGAAAAGCAAAGCAATGCAAGCACCGGAACAAGAATTGCGCCGATAATCCTTAACGGTTTTGCAAATATTCCTAAATCCTGCCTGCTTTCCTTATTATATTTATTTTCCGTAAGATTTTTCATATTGTCCGGCATATTTTTTACAACAAGCTTCCTGCCGAACAAAAGAAGAATTTCAATCATAAGGATAATGGCAGTAACAAGGCACAAGCCTATTCTGCCGACAGGTATGGTTGTTTTTATTCCTAAAATATCCCATGTTGTGGGATATATAACTGCACCTTTAAAAATTATCGCATGCAATGAAAAAGACAATATCAGCACACAAACAAACGAGCATATAAAAACAATAAAATTAACAAAAATTGTTTTTCGGCGGTACAGTTTTTCAAATTCTTCCTTATCGGAAACGTTTTTTCTGACCACCTTATTGCCTGCTTCAATATATTTTAAAAGGCGTTTTTCATAAATGGTATCCAGCTTGCCCTTTTCATTTTTCTTTTTAAGCTTTCGGATTGCTTTTTCGGTTATATTCCCGTCTGCAAAGGACATAGACGGATGATTTATCGGAGCAAAGAATACATCATCAATATCCTTTTCTTCTTCACGCCAATCGTAATCTCCCCAGGAGCTATCCATATCCGTTTCATAATTCTTTATAAGATTCGGAAGATAATCGGAAGAAGCTGCCTTTTCAAGATAATACTTATAATTTTCCGTTGCTTCAAATATGTTTTTAACGGCATTTTCTGTTTCTTCCTCAGTTTCAACACCACTGTAATAATACAGATTAAAATCTTCAATATCAAAAAGATTAAAAATATCATAAAGCATAAAACTATATTCCGAATCTTCAAAAGAAAATTCAGTGTCCACAAAATTCGCTTCAAATGAAAACATGGAATAATAGATTATTCTCTGCTGAAACAGGCCGCAATCAAGCGTTGCCACTACACGAAAATTTTCTTTAGCAGATTGTTCGTATATCCTTACGGAATTAATATAATTTGTTTTTGCAGCATATGCTTCTACATATTTTTTAAAGCAATCTATTATCCGTATTTTTTCAACAGTCTTTTTTCTTTCCTTTTTCGCCATTTCCAAATTCCTTTTTCATCAAAATTGCATTTTCTGTTGGATTGCTGTAATAATTCTTACGAACCCCCGTATCAGCAAAACCAAGCGTTTGATAGAGTCTGATTGCGGGCGCATTGCTTTCACGAACATCCAGAAAAACCGCATCCGTTTCATTTACCTCAAAACTTTTTAAAAGCAGCTTTTCGGCAATGCCCTGCCGCCTATATTCCGGCAGAACGGCAACACGGATGATATCCGCCTCACCGCAGACAATATAAAGCATTGCATAGCCAACTGCCCTATTGCCCTGAACGGCAACATAAAGGTGAGAGCATTCGTTTTTCAGTTCCTCTTCAATAACCGTTTCATCCCACGGATTTGAAAAGCACGCCCTTTCAATTTCCGCAACATCGGAAACATATTCAGTTGAAAATTCTTTAATTTCCATAATCATTACCATTCAATAAAGTCGGTGCATTTTTTCCTGCAAGGCTTGGGCAAAATTCCATCAAAGGGTGCATATACCGAGTATGCACCCGAGCGGAGTTTTGCCCGTAACACAGCAAAGCGGAAAAAGCACGATTTTAATGTGCCTCATACCACGTGCGTCCGATCTTTCCGTCTGCAAGCAGGCGTACCTTCATACTGCACGCATTTTCCATTTCCTCGGTTACAATTTCAAGAGCCCTTTCGGCTTCATTTTCGGGTGCTTCTACAATCAGTTCATCATGCACCTGAAGAATAAGGCGGGAATGCATTTTTTCCCTTTCAAGCCTTTCGGCAACCTTAACCATTGCAATTTTAATAATATCGGCTGCCGTTCCCTGAATGGGCATATTCCTTGCAACACGCTCTCCGAAGGCTTGAAGCATACGGTTGCTTGAAGCAAGCTCGGGAAGATAGCGGCGGCGCCTGAACAGCGTTTCGGCATAGCCGTTATCCTTTGCCGTTTCAATCATTCTGTTCATATACGAAGCAACACCGTCAAAATGCTTTAAATAACCATCTATATATTCCTTTGCTTCCCTGTTTGATACGCCGATATCCTTTGCAAGACTGAATGCACCGATACCGTAAACAATACCGAAGTTAACAGCCTTCGCCCTTGAACGCATTGTCGGCGTAACCATTTCAAGCGGAAGCCCGAACACCTGCGATGCTGTAGTTCTGTGAATATCCTCGCCGCTGTTGAATGCTTCTATCATATTCTTATCATCGGATAAATCAGCAAGCACACGAAGTTCAATCTGGCTGTAGTCCGCATCAATAAGCACCGAACCGTCCTTTGCGCGGAAAAACTTTCTCATTTCCCTGCCAAGCTCTGTTCGGATAGGAATATTCTGAAGATTCGGCTCAAGCGATGAAATTCTGCCTGTTCTTGTTTCAACCTGATTGAACGAGGTGTGAATTCTGCCGTCCTCTGCGATAACCTTTATAAGGCCGTCACAATAGGTTGATTTAAGCTTTGAAAGGCTTCTGTATTCCAGAATAAGGGAAACAACGGGATAATCCGGTGCAAGCTCCTCAAGAATTTCAGCCTTGGTTGAATATCCGCTTTTTGTTTTTTTCTTGCACGGAATTCCCATTTCCTCAAAAAGAATTACACCAAGCTGTTTCGGCGAATTAATATTGAATTCGTGACCCACGGTATCATAAATTTCGGCAGTAAGCTCCTTAATTCTTTCAGAAAGCTTTTTTCCGAATGCCTCTATACCCTCCTTGTCAACCTCAAAGCCCGCAATTTCCATTTTGCCGAGAACCTTTGCAAGCGGAAGCTCAATATCGGTTAAAAGCTTTGTCTGCTCTGCTTCCTCCAGCAAAAGATTTGTTTTGTCAAACAGTGGCTTTATTACCGCTGCACAAGCAACACCATTATCTGCGTGCCCAAGGCTATCCGAATATTCGGGAACTGTAATTCCGTATTCCAAACATAAATGGTCTATATCATAATTTGTATCAGACGGACGCAAAAGATAGGCCGAAAGCATTAAATCGCCGCAGACCTGATTGCAATTTATACCCATTTTTGCAGCAAGCCGATGCAGTTCCTTTGTATTATAGCTGAATTTTTTAACATCACTTTCAAAAAACGCCTTGATAAAATCACTGAATTCTTCGCAATAAGACGGCATAACAACGATTTCATCACCAAAAGCAAAATAGATATCACAAATGCTTCCTTCTATACAAAATGTATAAAAATAGGCATTACCTTTTCCGATTTTTTCAAGCAGCTCCGTAGCGGAGGTGCAGATTGACATGGTAAGCTCTCTTGGCTTTTCTTCAGTAATCTCAACCTTTGCATCATTTCTGTTTAACCCGAATTTATCAACCATACTGAAAAGTTCAAGCCTTGCAAATTCTGCTGCGGCAAGCGCCTTATCTCCGCCGTCTGCAACATATGCCGAAGCATTTTTATCAATCGGTGCATCGGTGCGGATTGTTCCGAGATCAAGAGAAAGATATGCTTTTTCCTTATCATTGCGAAGCTTTTCACGAACACCTTTTTTTATGTCTATTTCATCAAGCCTCTCATAAATATAATCAATATTTTTAAATCGCTGAATTAAATCAAGTGCCGTTTTTGCACCAACACCTGCCACACCGGGGATATTATCGCTTGAATCGCCCTGCAATGCCTTAACCTGAATGAGTTCTGACGGTGTAACTCCGTATTCCTCCATAATAGCGTTTTCATCGTAAACATCCGTAACCGTCTGCCCCATTTTTGTTCGGGCAAGCAAAACCTTAACACCGCCGTAAGCAAGCTGAAGCGAATCCCTATCCCCTGTTGCAATAAAGCATTCATCGCCGTTTTTTCGGCAGCTTTCGGCAAGCGTTCCGAGAATATCATCTGCCTCCCAGCCCTCGCATTCAATTGTTTTATAACCAAGATAATGAAGCAGATTTTTTAAAACCGGCATCTGCTGCCTTAATTCATCGGGCATACCGTGGCGCCCTGCTTTATATGCATCGTACATTTTATGGCGGAAAGTGGGCGCATGAACATCAAACGCAATTGCAACCGCATCCGGATTGCACAAATCCTGATTTTTAAGGAGGATATTAAGAAAGCCGTAAATCGCATTTGTATAATATCCGCTTTTCGTTGAAAGAAGCTTTATTCCGTAAAATGCACGGTTTACAATACTGTTTCCGTCAATCACCAATAATTTCATAAAAAAACCTCGTTAAATAATATCAGCTAAATTATAACATAAACACAGCAAAAACAAAAGTATATTAAATAAAAAAAGGAGGGTATAAAAACCCTCCCTGCAATCACAGTGTCTATCCTTATACGAACAAATCCCCATTCCTGTAATTGATTCTTTTCAATTGGATAAAAATGAATTTTCCGCCACCGTAAATTATCAGTTTGCTGACGTAAAACAGGTATCAATAAGTTTTGATACCGTTTCATCACTGTACTCAGACAGCGTGAAAATCACGAAAAAGTACTGCTTGCCCTCTTTAATAACGCACATTGTTTGTTCAAGAGAAACACCCCCGGATACACTTGAGCAATCAATGCAATTATATACATTTCCGCCAATTGTAAGCTGATAGGACTGACCTGCTTTGCCATTCATGGAAAATTGATCTGCTGTCTGTTTCATAAAATCCTCTTCGCTCATAGCGGCGTCCACAAAATTACCGTCAACCGTCATAACTATAATATTTTCGCCTATATCACTTAACAGCATACATTCATAAAATCCGCCGTCCGGGGCTGAAACCCTGCCGTTTTCATCAACAGAACTGCCTGTAAGCTCTGCAAGATCGGTGCCGTTAACAATTTTCCAACCGTCAGGGCAGCTGATTTTTACATCAACACTGCTGTTTGTATAGGTGTTTCCGTCAACAATACCGGGTTCAATACTTGAGCCGCCGGATAATGCACCCTTAACAACAAAGGCAAGAATTGCAACAGCAATAATTGCAATAACCGCAATTACAGCCTTAACACCTTTTTTCTTTTTAGGTGCACCAACATTTTCAACAACGGCACTGCCGCCATTAAATGCTGCAGGCTGATCCCCTGTTCCCGGAGTAAAATATGTATTTGAATTTACCGGTTCAGCCGGTGCTGCGCCAAAGGCTTCATTTACAGGTGCTTCTGCTGTTATAACATCGTCCTGCTCTGTTCCGCAAACTGTGCAGAATTTGGCATCATTGCTAAGCTCTGCATTACAATTTTTACAATTCTTCATCATTTTCTCCTTTACATCAGCTATATAAGTGGTTCAAAAATTTCCGAAAAAACGGATATTATCTGTTCCTTTAAATAAATTAATCTGCTACACCCTCACAGCCGTTTTTATCAAACATGCAAAGTGCCTCAACCATAATTTCGATACCAACCTCAATACAATCCGGCCGAAGATTTTCAGGAGTATCAAGCCTTGTATGATAATATCTTGGCGGAGCAGGATCCATAGCAGCAAAGCCTGTTGCAGGAATACCGCGCTGTGTAAATGCCGCAGCATCCGAACCGCCGATATAGATTGACTCATACTTAACATCAAAGCCACAGTTTGCGCAGGCATCGTGAACAAGCTCCTTAACGCCCTTGTGGTGTTTAAGCGTGCCCGACAAATCTCTGTCATAAACAGCCATTGTTTCCAGATCACGAAAAGTATCAAGCGCAACAACAGCAGTCGGAATTTCCTTAAGCTCCTCCTCATGTGCCTTTGCATAGGCCTTGGCACCGCGAAGTCCGGCTTCCTCAGAGCCCGAGCAAATCATAACAACCTCTGTGTTTTCAAAACGGATACCTGCTTCATCAAGCGCCTTGATTGCAGCCATACCAACATAGCAGCCGGAAAGATTATCCGATGCACCGGGAACAGACTTTGTCCAGCTCTGGAAGAAAAGGAAGGCAAGCTCAAAAGGAATAAAAACACAGGAAACAACAAAAAATGCAATAAACATAGGATGGAGTATTTCAATTTTTCCTGCTGCAGCAACACCGCCGTTTACAGCGCCGACAATAATGCCGACAACAGCAACTGCCGTTTGAATAACAAGACCGACAACGGCGGGAATTTCAACAAAAAGCTTCGCCTGAAGACCGCCGATAAGATAATTCAGCGTCCATTCAAACTGAGAATCCGAATGGCCGATCATAACGATACGTTTCTTGACCTCGCCTGAAGGCTTTCTTGCGGCAACCATATTATGTGAGGTTTGCTTCGGGAAAAGAAAATCATCAAACTGCTTATACATAAGAAATTCAAAAACCAAAGGAATAAATGCAAGCACACAAAGCACAAGTGCCCAGATCGGGCTTACAAACCAGTTTACAAAAACACTTGCAATGCCGCAGGCAACCGTAAACGGAATAAATCCCATAAAGCCCTGACGGTGAAGCGTAAATTCTTCAATCCTTGTATCCTCACAGTAGTTTTTCATATCCTTTTCAAACCACTGCTGTGCACGGTGCTCCTCCGGCGAGCCCGGCTTACGCGGACCTATTTTGCTGCAAACCTTTGTTATACCCTTAACAGCGTATTCCGTCTGTCGCTTTATATTAAATTTTTCTTTACTGCCGTATTCAAGTGCAATTTTCATAAGCAATCCCCTGCATTTTCATTATATTAAATATATAATACCACATTATATGCATATTTTCAACAAAAAACAGTACCGATATCAAATCGGTACTGTTAAATCTATCAATTATTTCTTCTGCGGCCCGTTGTAGCCGTTTTCCTGCTGGAATTTTGCAATCTTATCAATTACACCGAGAACAACATCAAAGCCATCTCCTACCGTTTCGGCACTGAAGCGCTCCGGCATATCTCTCCATGTATGGTAATAATACGTAAGCTCCGGATTCTGAGCAGCAAAGGTAACAGATTTAATACCTGCCCTTGTCATAGGTGTAGAATCACAGCCACCTACAGGATTGTGAATACAGCCGTTTGTTTTGCTTTCAATACCAAGCTCATTAAAGGTATTCTTAAACATTTTTTCCATATCCGTATCAAAGCGAACACCCTGCCAGTCATCCTTTATAACAACCTCAAAATAATCCGCATCTGCAACAGAATCAATATTTATGTTCCATGCATTTTTCGTTAAATCATCATTTTTATGCTCCTGTGCAAAAGACATAGAGCCCCTGAGCCCTGCCTCTTCAGAACCGACATTGCAATCAACAATACGGCAGTTTTTAGGCATTTTATCAGGATTTTCCTTGAAATATTTAATGACCTCATAACTGATTGCACAGCCTGTTGCATTATCCATGGCACCTCTGGAGGCATTTTTCGGATTAGGATCGCCCCACATTACAACAAACAAGGAGCCTATAGCCGTAATAACGGGAATAAAGTGCATTGCAAACATAAATTTGTTAAAGCTTTCTGTATAAACCAACTGATTTGCCCATTCTGCATCAGCATAAATTCCCGAATACACAACCGTCATAAATATCGAAACAATGGCCATAAAGAAAAAGCATACTGCACCGAAGCCTACCTTGCCGTATGTGGCAAGCATTCCGATAATCGGTTTATCCTTATATTTATATATGTGCTCCGAATGACGCCAGCACCAGCTGGTATCCGTATGGCCGGAAAGAATAATCGTATAATCATACTTGCCGTCCTCGGGCTCCAGCACGCCATATGTATTCTGCGAAATTTCCTGCGGGAAAAACATATCAAACCATGTTTTGTAAAAAAAACATCCGAACACAAGCCATATAATTGTTAAAACAGCAAGACCTGCCATGCCGAACCATACGGATGAAATTTTAATGGCAAAAAATGCAAGTGCACTTAAAATCACTCCGGACCAGCCTGCATAAGACAAGCCGCCGATGGATGATCTCGGTGAAACTGCAAATTCCTCCTGCTTAGGCGCAATGCCTATTTCACGCAGCTTTTCTCCCATGTAATCGGCAAATTTTTTCTCCCCGTCCGAGCCGGGAAGCCTTGAGCCGATTTTTTTTGCTGCATGCGTTACAATATCATAAGCTTCCTGTGCATATTTTCTGTTTTCTTCCTTCAAAACAAACTCCCCTTTATTTTATTAATTAATATACTATTTATAACATATTATATGTTGATGTTCAAGTCAATCCACCAAATCTGCGCAAATAAAATGCTACGATAAATGGTGAACAAAAAGCCCTGACAAAAGCTTAGGTTCAAACCATGTTGACTTGGGAGGCATTATTTTTCCTGCATCTGCAATGGCAATTAAATCATCCGTTGTTGTAGGATACATTGAAAAAGCAAGCTTCATATCCGTTTTCGCCCGCCTTTCAAGCTCTCCCAGCCCTCTTATACCGCCTACAAAATCAATCCTGCTGTCATTTTTCGGATCTTTTATTCCGAGAATCGGATCCAGCAGGCTTTCCTGCAGAATGGAAACATCAAGCCTTGCAACAGGATCCTCTTCATGAATAATGGATTTTTTTGCCCGCAGCGAATACCATTCCTTATCAAGATACATCCCAAACGTATGCCTTTCGGTTGGATGATACGGCTCATTTTCCTTTTTTATTTCAAAGTTTTCAAATATACGGCTTAAAAACTCATCCGAGGACATGCCGTTTAAATCCTTAACAACTCTGTTGTAATCCATAATTTCCAGCTCATCATCGGGGAAGGCAACCGCAAGAAAATAGTTGAATTCCTCTTTGCCTGTATAATTCGGGTTTTCCTCTCTTCTCATCTGACCTACCTTAACGGCAGAAGCGCAACGATGATGCCCGTCCGCAATATAAAGATATTCTACATCCTTAAACAAAGAGGCCAAACGATTTATAACTTCATTATCATCAACAACCCAAACTGTCTGAAGCACATTATCCGCCTCAAAATTATAAACAGGCTCTTTTTCATTCATCCAAAGAGAAACCGTCATATTGATTGCTGCATTTTTTCTGTAGGTCAGAAAGATAGGGCCGGTATTGGCATCTGTAACATTAACATGGTTAATACGGTCTTTTTCCTTTTTCGCAAGCGTTTTCTCGTGCTTTTTAATAACATTATTCATATAATCATCAATGGAAGCACAGCCGACAAGGCCAACCTGCGCTCTGCCGTTCATAACCTGCCTGTAAATATAAAAGCAGGGGCTGTTATCCTGTATCATAGCGCCCGTATTTTCAAGAGCAAGAAGATTTTCCCTTGCCTTTTCATAAATGTCGCTGCTGTACTTATCCGCGCCAACAGGAAAATCTATTTCTGCCCTGTCAACATGAAGAAAGGAAAGCGAATTTCCCTTTGCCATTTCCCTTGCTTCCTCGCTGCTCATAACATCATAAGGAAGAGCCGGGATTAAAGATTGATTTCTTTCGGCAGGGCGGTATGCCCTGAATGATTTAAAAACTGCCATAATTAGTTACCTTTATTTTTATCATAAATTATTCTTAAACCGTCAATAAGCAAATCCTCATCAACGATAACGTCAAGGTTGGTTGCCTTGGCGATTGCGCTGCCAAGCCCGCCTGTAACAACAACGGTTGCCTTTTCGCCAAGTTCCTTTTCAAACCTTGCAACAAGCCCCTCAAGCATAGCGGCCGTGCCGATAACAGAGCCGCATTTCATAGCATCAATTGTATTTCTTCCGATTATTTTGGACGGAGCGGAAATATCTATCTGCGGAAGCTGTGCAGTTCCGCTTGAAAGAGAATTTATTGCCGTTTTAACACCGCACATAATTGCGCCGCCGATATGTGCCCCTGTTTTATCAATAACGGAAGCCGTTGTTGCCGTTCCGAAATCAAAAACAATTGCAGGAAGCGGATATTTATTGATTACGGCAACATCACCTACAACGATATCGGCACCCATTTCGGCAGGATTATCAAGCCTTATATTCAGCCCCGTCTTTATTCCGGGGCCGACAACAACGGCATCCACAGCACAGACAAGCTTTACACTTTTAAGCAAAGTTCTTACAAGAGCAGGAACAACGCTGGAAATAATGGCACCGTCAATATCCTTCACTCCGTTAACCTCCAGAAAGGTTTTAAGCTTCATGGAATATTCAATTTCCGTTTCATTAACATGCGTTGAAAGCCTGCCGGAGCAAACCATTTTTTCATCATCCAAAACACCCAAAACAATATTTGTGTTTCCGACATCAACGGCAAGAAGCATAGTAAAAATCTCCTTATGAATAAATTTTGAGTATATTATATTATATTTTTTCGGCGTTGTAAACAAAAAAGGAAAGTACTTTAAGTACTCTCCTTAATATCTTATCTGAATAATATATAGCAATACAAACCGCCGTTTCGATTGTATTCCGTTGTTTCGCTTGTTTCGGCAATTGTGCCGGTAGCGGCAATTACAATATTCTTCCCCGAAAGGCTTACTCCCGTGCTGCTTGCCCTTTTTGTTAAAAAGGCAAAACGGTTTCTGTGAAGTTTGCCCGTAAAATCCGTTACGCCGGGAGGCGAATTTCCTGCAAACACAATGGCAAAGCTGGGAATAAAGCTACATTCCGTTTCAATCGTTCTTGCGGAATTGCTTCCGTTCCCGTAATAAAAGCCAACAAAATGCGGCTCATTCCATGCTGCACGCTCCGCCTCCGAAACATGCATACTTGTATTATCATTGTGGCTTTTAAAAGCATTATCTATTGCCATATTGTCATAATTAAAATCTTCCCTTTTCGGAATATCCGTACTTATCCATTTATTGAGAGATAAAAAATCTGTTTTTTGTGCCGATCCCATAATTTCTCCTTTACTTTGTTTAATACCATAATAAATCCCTGCATTACCGAAAATGCCGGTATTAATAACGGACTTTTATAGATCCTGTCATAACGCCTTTCTGTCAGGACATTGAATCAAGGGTTATAAACGGGATGCTTCTGCTGTCCGTTTCATACCACCGAAAGTCCGCTTGATCCCACGACGCAAACGTGTATCCGTTCCCGTTGCTTATCACAACCGTACAGGGATTATAAACCGTAAGCAGTTTTGAATATTCATCAAAACAGGGGCGGTATAAATCTCCCTTATAAGAAAAATTCATAACATTTCCGCTTACTGTATAAGATGACCCCGTTCCAATGGAGGCAACAATGCTGTCATAATAGGATTTGGTATAAAGTTCCCTTTTATCCGTTACGGCAGAGATAACCCTGTTTCTTGATTCGGCATCGTCCGAAGCAGGATTTTCCCCAATCATGCTTAAAAACATGGAAAGCCCGAGTTCACCGGCGGTGTCAATAAAAATATTTTCAACGGTTTCCGTCATTTTTTCCTCCGCAAGGCTTATTGCAGCCGCATAGGCCTTCATTTCCGCTTTTGTAAAAGAACCGTCGGAAACGGAAAGACCAAGCCTTTTCATCAGGTTTTCAAGACGAAGATATATTTCATTATTCATGAAGATAAACCTCCACATTATCAAGCTTAAGAAAATGATTGCTTCCGCACGCAGCTGCCTTTATACTGCCGGAGCCGAGAAAAACATTCAGATATGCAACACCATTGATTCCGCTGCAATACGCTGCAATGGCAGATTCACTGTAATTCTGCCCGATTTTTTCATTGCTGCAGAATTCCCTGATTCTTTTCTTAATTTCATTTTCTATTTCAGAGGAATTGTATCCACTCAGGATTTTAGCCTCTGCCGTTACATCAAAAGGCTGCTCAGCCGCTGCTGAAAAAACAAGAGTTACACCGCAAAGCCTTGCAAAGCCAAGCATATCCGTAACTTCATTTTTAAGGGATGCACTTATTTTTCCGCTCTTGGTTTTAAGGCATACATTCAGCCTGTAATTTTCAGAAGGAAAAACAACCGCATCTGTTACCTCATTCAAAGTGAGCAATGTTTCCCTTACTGCCTCTGCACTTACGGCATTTTGCCTGCTTTTATAGGAGGATAAAATCCTCTCCCGCAGGGCTTCATCACTCTCCGCATCCCATCCGCCGGTGAAATCAGCACTGCCAACCGCCGTTTCCAGATAAGCAGGCGGATTAACGGCAGTAAATTCCGTTCCTGCTTTCATGTTATATTCACTGCCTGTTTTAAGAGCAGTAACCAAAACCAAAACAGAACCGGAAGCAGACGGAATACTGTAAGCCTTGTCTACAGCAAACTGAATAAATGGTTTGCCTGACACCGAAAAAACAGTTCCCTTCGGGATAGATACGGCATTGCCAAGACTGCTTTCTGTTCTGTAAACGGTAATTACCCCCTTTGCATAGGAAGCCGTTTTTCTTTTAATACTTCTCAATGCAGCGTGCCTGTCCAGAAACACACCTGTTGCAGTCTGCGGAAAGCTTTGCTTCAGAATATAATCGCCGTAAGCGGAAACAGAATAGATTTCTGAGGCAACTGCCTTGAACCTTGCCTCAAGATCTGATAATTCCTTAACTGCTTCGCCCTTTTCACCTGCAAATTCCGCTTTCATTGTGTTTAATATTTCATGATAAGTTAAATTCACGCTTTTATAAGCACCTGCCTTTCAAGGTTATTTATAATAACCGTAAATTCAAGATTACGATCAATTCTTTTTACTGATTTTATATAAACGCCGTCAATGCACGATACTGCCTGTGCCGCAAGGCCTGCAATATAATCGTTGTCTGCGTCTTTAAAATTATAAATACGGGAGCCGAAATTTTTATCAGGATAAAAGCGTTCCCTTTCAGCGCTTATATTCAAAGCAACTTCCTGCAGAAGCTCATCCATGTGTTCAATTTCTCTCAGGGTTTTGCCGTTTTTAACATAGTCGCCGTTACTGATTTCAGGAGTCAAAAACAACCTCTCCTTTTTGATTTCTTATTTTTCCGTCCTTTGTAAAAACAAAGCCGTTTATTTCCGCATCGCCGTTCCTTTTAAGAAGAATTTCCGCATTCCCGATTGAGGTTATTGCAATTTCGCCTGATGAAAGATTTTTGCCTTTCATTTTTGTGCCTGCACCTGCCGTGCCGCCGGCGCTGCTTATCAGCAGAATTTCTTCGCCGTCCGGAGCATAAGCTGCATAGCCGTACGGTGCATAACTGCAAACCTCCTCGCTCTGAATTGTGGAAGCTGTTTTAATAACAGCACCTCCCCCAACCGAAACCGTTCCAACCTCGGCAAGGCTGTTATCTGCCCTGCCGAATTTTTTACTAAGCCACATAATTAACCATTTCTCCGTTTATTTTCTTTTTAAGAAGTGCCGTTGTGCGTTCACCGTTTTTATTTTTACAGAATGCAAGCTCGGATACATAGAATTCCTCGTCCTTCATTAAACCTTCAAAATCAACAGCAACCCGGTCATAAATTTCCAACCCGCATTCCCCGAGCAGGACAGCCGAAACGGAATAATACGCATCAAGAGAATTTTTAATAATCTTTTCTGCATTTATTTTTCTTTGCCACAAAGGAACGGATGAAAGGTTAATCATCCGCTTCCTTCTGATTCCCGTCTGCTGAACAAAATCACTTTTTAAATGATACGAATAGTTATCTGCGGAATTGATTTTATAATCAACCTGGCTAATCGGCTCGCTTCGGTTTATAACATAGGAAAGCGACAAAACCGGATAATCGGCAAGCCTTTTAACCGCTTTGCTTTCTTCATACACTTTAAGCACATTATCGGGTGTTGCATAAACAGGCGCACCCGAAACGGCGCAGACATAATCGTTTATCGCACCGTAACAGCTTGTACCCTTTGGAACAAGGTAGCTGTTTTCCGAATACAGTTCGGGAAGACTGATTTCAAACCCGAAATCCTTTGCATTTGAAAACCAAAGCTGCCTTGCAGACGGATTTTCGTATTGGCAGGGAACAGCCTCATTATCAACAAGGAGCGCAGCACTGCTGCGTGCATAAATAAAGCAGATTTTTCCCGATTCCGAGAGGGTTATTTTCTGCTTATCGCAGAAGCCGTTAAACACAAGCTTATCCTGCCTGTATGCCCGAACAACACAGATTTCCCCAACAGCACTTTCACAGAAAAAGCTCAGCCGAAGCCCGTCGCAGGGTGCATCGACTTCGCAGAGAAGTTCATAGGAAATAACGTCTTCCGCCTTCAAAGCCCTGCCGCCTGTATCAAATAACTGAAATGTCACTGCAGCACCACCTTATCGCCCTTTTTAACAGAAAACGGATTGGAAAAATCATTAATTTCCATAAGCTTTTCCACGCTTTTGTCACATCGAAACGCAATATCAAACATATTCTCATCCTCCTCTGCATATGTAAATCCGAAATGATAATTACCACGCTTTGCAGGGCTTTTTTCTATAAATGAAATGCTGTAAGAAACACAGCTTTTCTTGGCATCCTCCGTAATATTGAGCGAGGATAAATAGACATTGCAGCAGCCACCGTCCGGAAGAAACAGCCAGCCGGGCTTTTTGCTTTTCATCAGTATTTTCAGCCTGAATGCCGCATCTGCTCCGTTCTCTCCCCAAAAGCAGCCGTCTGCCTTAATAACGGTTGCCCGGTCTGATATACGGAAAACACGGCTTTCACCGCTTAAGACAGAGCTTTCCTGCATATGCTGCTCCATTTCCGTTTTTATAAAAAGGGGATTATTCGGAAATTCAAAATCCTTAAATTTCATTCTGACCATTATGAGTCCTCCGCTGAAAGCATATTATCATACCGCTTTGAATCAAGCCGGATATATTCGGAAATTTCTTTCATTTCTTCATATTCTTTGTCATCATTCATCCTCTTTCCCTCCAAAGCAAAGCTCATTATTAAAGGTAAATACCGCTCTCATAATATAGCACTGCGCAAAACTGTCTGCCTTAATTTCGGAAATGCGGATTGAAACAATATTGAAATCCGCAACATCCCTGCATATTCGGAAAACAATACTTTCGGGAACGGTTTTATCAGATTCATACGGAAGAAAAATATCCGTAAAAACACTGAAGGTGCCTGCCTTAACATGCTCATAAACTGCATTTTCATCAAGCTCAATGCTTTTTATGCCGACGGCAACAGCCGTATTTTTAAGAACTGTAGGCTTAACTGCATTTGGATAAGCCCTTGTTATCTGGATATTGGCAAAAAATCCGTCATCAAGAATTCTGCTTAAAAATTCATTCAAAATGCTTTCAGCATGAATCATTTTCTTCCCACACCTTTCTTAAAATACCTCTGTAATAAAGTACCCTATCGCCCATTTTAACGGCATCTCTTTTTTTAAAAATATATTTAACACCGTCTGCAATCAGATATGCCTTGTCCGAAAGAGAAAGAATATTATGATCAAACGGACCTATATAGGTGTAATAATCGGCACTGACCCTGCCGATTTCCGTTTCTTTCGGCTCAAATTCGGATTTATTGCTTCGCCACTTAGGAGAAAGCACTGCATAAAACGGAACCGATACCCAATTTCCGTCTTTGATAAAAACGCTTTCGCCAACCTGCCTCAGCCCGTTTTTCACTTTATATGCATTGTTGTTCATTCAAACACCTAAAAAAGCAAAGCCGTTTGTTTCATCAAGCTCCGAAGCGGATTTAAAAAGCGGTCTGCAGTCATTGGCTGCCGCACGGAGCACATCCTCCGCACCGCCCTTCAAATCCGCATTCTGCTTAACCGTTATCTCGCCTGCCGTAAAAGAGGTTATGCCTTCAGCATTTTCAGCTATACAGCAAATGGAATAATATGCCTTTGCTGCGGCATACTGAATCACTCTTGCATCCCCCTCATCTGCGTTTTCATCCAGTAATTCACAAACGCTTAATGAAGCGGCAAGAATAAGCTGATTATAGGTTTCAATCTCTTCGTCATCAAAACTGCCCAGAAGAGCAACCGTTTTTTTTACAAGCCCTGTATCAAGCATAGCTTTACTTCCCTTCTCAATTATATTTTTTAGTAAGCAAGTGTTTTTGCTGCATCGCTGAATATAGTTGAAAAGCCTGTAATTGTTGTAATTGCACAGCGTTCCAGCTGGCGGTCAATCAGCTTATCATACTCCGTTAAAACACCGCCTGCCTGCACCTTTTCCAGCGCAGCGTTTTTGTCAAGGGCAATAATTTTCTTATCTGCGCTGCCGCTCATTTTAAGCACCTCTGCACCGAACGGTGTAATCATTCTGCCTGTACCGTGGAAGTTCTGACCTGCATAGGAATCCTTGAATTCCGTAATGGAAAGCATATCGGCAAGTGCTGACGGAGCAGCAATAAGCGTAGTTGTATTATACGGGGAAAGCGCATCCCAGAGCTTAACAAGATCCGTATAGTTAACTGCCGTGCCTGTTCCGGCAATGTTTTCAATACCCGAAGCATCAAGCGCCGCCATAGCATCATTAAACTGCGTTCTTGCAATATAGGCACCAATCTGTTTAAGCGTTACGGTGAACAAATCAAGCTTCTGAAACTTGATGGCTTCATAAGAGGCAACAAGCATTCTGCCCCTCTTTTTAAGTGTTGTAAGCTTTTCCTTGGTTTTAATATTGGTTTCGGGAATGACTTCGCCTTCGCCTACAAGCTGAAGCTCCTTATCCTCCGCAGACGGAACACTTTCAATTGCTCTGTAATCAAGTGCATCAATATTCGTTGTTGTTGCAATAATTTTAGGAAGAATATCCTCCTCTTCAAGACCCTGCTGTACTGCACGGGAAATATATTCAGGGAAAAGCGCCGCCGAATCTGTTGTTTTAAAGAACTTGGAAATCGTGTCCGAGCCTGCACCCGAAACCTTAATGTCAAATCTTTTAAGCTGACGCTGATAGGCATCAAGTCCTTCATAATCCGTTCCTATGTAGTTTTCGGACGGATCAAGCTCCTCAAGAGAAGCCGTAAATCCCTTTGATGTGGAATAAAGTCCTTTTTCAAGTTTAATATTATCAAATGCCATTTTTAAATCTCCTTAAATTCTGAATTCATTTAAATTCTTATGTGATTTTTTCTGTGCTGCCCCAAGCTGAGGCAGCGGCATAGTTTTCACTGCCTGCTGCTTTTCAAAAGCATTTTTAAAGCTTAAAAGCTCTTTGATTGTCATAACCGATGCCACACCGCCGAAAACACCGAGATCCATTTCAGGAATGGATTTTGCACAAAGAGAAACAAGCTCCTTAACAAGACTTTTCTTGTATTCCTCGCCAAGTGCTGCAAGCTCTTCTCTTTCTTCAATATAGGCACAGATTTCCTTTGCCTGCTTATTGGAAAGAACAATCTCGTTTTCATCAGTGATAAGGCTTTTTTTAATATCTGTCATATCAAAATCTCCGTTTTTCAGATTAAATGATTTTGTAACGCCGGCATCCCGCTGAGCAGGCACGGCAACAAAACTCCATTCATACGCATCCGCAGCATCGCTTAAAATGCTGAAGCAGATTTTATCGCCGTATTTTCTGCCGTTTATATGATTGCATGCTCCACCCTTTCTGCTTTTGCCGCAGACCGAGCAAACAGAGGAATTCATCGCGCAGGAAACGGAAACTTCCTTTTTGATTCCTGCCTCAATCTCCGTTATAAAGGATTTGTTTTCATCATTTCTTACCATATACGCCTTTGCCCTGAGCGCATAATAATCCTCACCGTCTGCTGTTTTTCTTCCCTCGGATTTTTCAACCTGGGTTTCAAAAATACGTGCAGTCTGATCAGAGGATTTCATGGAATGATCCTTGATTCCGGTTTTACCTTCAAATAACTTTGCAAGCTCATAAAGAGCGGAAACAGAAAACTTTTCGTAATCACGGTCTACATCATTGCTGCATAAAGTAACCGAGAAAACATAAAGCTCCTCCTCTGAAAAATCCTTTCTTGTATACTGCCTGATTTTGTCAAAATCCTCTTTAACAGGTGTGTATCCCTTTTCTACATATCCGTCTTTCAAGCGTAAACCTCCCTTAAAATCTTTTCCGTTTGAGCATCATAAAGGCGAGCCCTTGCCGTTTCGGTTTCATCCTGCATGGTAATGCTATCCCACTCGATTTCAACCGAAGCACCAATTCCGTTTACCTCAAGATACTTTTTTCCGATTTTGAGCAGAACCGGATTAAGAATTCTTCTGTAAGCCTCAAGTTCTGTTGTTAAAACATCTGCCTGCTGCGAACTCATCCGTTCCGTTGTAGACCAGCTTAAGCCCAGCATATACGGAGGCAGTCCCGTTTTTGCAACAATCTGCTCCATAAGCTGCCGAACGGGAACCTCACTGTTTAGTACGCCGCAGTCAGAACCGATAACCTTAACCGAAACATCGCCTACAGCAACAAAATCCTTAACCGTATCCTTGCTGCTCATGGCATCTCGCCACGCTTCAGCCATCTGCTCTGCTCTTTCCTTTGCATTGCCAGAATCAATGCTGTCACTCGGTTTGTAGGTAACTGCATATCTCAGATTGCCTGCATGGCTCCAATTTTCTCCGATTGTATTATAAATGGTCAGCAGAACATCGGAAACAAACGGCAGTCCTCGCAAAAGACTTGTACCAAGAATTTTCCCGGGCTCAGGATTTAATGCCGAAAACAAAATCAAATCCTGATTTGGAAGCTTTTCATTGTTATTGTAAAATTCAATATCCAGATTATTGGAGCTCCTTTTAACCTCAAGCGCATCAAGCTCTCCGTTATAAAGTGCATAAAAGCCATTTTCATCCGCAAGCATCTCACCTACGGCTGAACCATAGGTAAGCAAATCGGAAAGATAGGAGGAAATAAAGGAATAAATTCCCGTCTGATTTCCGCCGACATTTATACGGCTGAAAAATGAATTCATTTCATCATTCAGTTTTTTGCTTCCGGTTTCATAATGAAATCCCTCACACAGCCTTACAATCTTGCATATTGCAACATCAATAACAGGCACGCTTTCACGAAGATAGGAATACACACGATTGTTAAAATTCATCGGAATACGGCTGTTTATCTGCCAAAACGGGTGATTGGAATAGCTGCTTGTCTGCACAGTGCTTACACCTGCTTGCGTTTCCCTGCCTTTTTTATTTCTGTGAAATAAGCCCAAACCCTCACTTCCTTTCAACTGCAACGGAAAATAAATCGCTTTCGTTCTTTCCGTTTAAAACGGTAGCAACAAAATAGCGTATATCATCCATCGCATGATCATTTTCTTTTTTCGGCGCATCCCTTTTTATACCGTTATCCCAGCGATAAACCGAAAATTCACGAATTGTATCGGTACAGCCGGGATAAAAGAAGATCTCCTCATTTTTAAGTGCATTGCAAACATAATGGATACCCTTTAAAACATCATTGTCTGCCCGGATAACCCTGAATTCACCATGACGCTTAACCGTTTCAATAAAGCTTGCTGCCGAGGGGTCTATAATGAGCGCTTCAATTTTCCGCCCGTTAACAAGCGATAAAAGCTTTTCGTAATACTCCTCGTCCGTAAGCTGAATACCCTTGTCCCTGCTGCTGTGGTAGTATTCATCAAGACGGTACCAGCCATCAGCCGACTTGCCCCAAAGGCCAAGTGAAAACGGATTAACCGTACCGTAATCACAGGATAAATAGTATAAAAAGAAATCTCCGCCGCTTTTTTTGATATGGCGCCTGCTGTCAAACATAGGATAAACAAGCCCATCCGCTGCAACCCATCTGCCGTCTATAAAGCGTTCATAGAAAGCACCGCTGTATAAGCTTTTATATCTGTCGATAACAGCCGGGGATAAAGACGGATTATCCTCCATTTTAAAATGAAGATACAGCATATTTTTTGCATTCCTTTTCTTAATCCATTCGGTATAAAACCAATGAAAAGGATGCTCAGGGTTGCAGTTAAACCAGAATTTTGAATGCTCCAGCGAGCATCTTGCAAGTGCCTGCTCTACAAAGGAACGGGGCATAAGCGCAACCTCGTCAAGAAGCACGCCGCCAAGCGTCATTCCCTGAATAAGCGAAGCAGAGGATTCATCTCTTCCGCCGAAAATATAAAATCGGTTTTTGATGCTTCCCTTTTCTATTTCAAGCAAATTCCGGCTGATTTTATAATCGCATCTGAATCCAAGGGATAAAAGATTCGGAATCAGCGGCGTTATCACATTGCGCCTGAGTGATGAGATTGTTTTTCCGCAAATAGCAAAAGAGGTGTCGCAAAAATTGTAAAACGCCCAGCCGATAAAGGAAATGCTCATGCAAAGTGTTTTGCCGGAACGCACGGCTCCATCACATATAACACCGTTTTTATCCTTGAATGGGCTGGTATCACACCACCAGGTAAGCACACGCAGCTGCTTTTTTGAAAAAGGAACAAAGTTATTCATCCTGATCACATCCCGGGAATGCACGCTTTGCACCCTCCTCCAATGCTTTATAAAAGCTGAGCGGCTGAGAAGGGGAATTGCTTTTTATGTCCCTTAATTTTTCAAGTGCTCTGATTCTGTCAAAAAACTTAATTTCCATCCCGCCGCCCTTCGGCCGCTTGATTTCGCTTATATTGAACAAATCAAGGCTCGGCAGCTTTTCCGCTATTTCATTTTCGTTTGCAAAAAGAAGATAGATTGCATCTTTGATTTCTCCGAAAGCAAGGCGCTTTAAACCCTCGCAAATCTCTTCTTCCGCTGTTTTCTTTTTCCGTCCCATGTTTTCACCTCACGATTATTGTGAAGAGCAGTCCGCTCTCCATAAATACTCCGAACGGCAAAAAAATATAGCCCATTTCTGCATAAATGAGCTGTTTTCAGAGAAAATAAATTTATTTATTCGGTTTATGGCTATTCCTGTAATAGAAAAATGTCTCTCATACGATCGTTTTATTCTATAAAACTTTTTAGGGGCAGTTCATTGCCCGTCCGCCTTTTCAAAATTTTACAAACAAAAAACAGGGCAGATAAATCTGCCCTGCAAAAAACGATATTGAATTAATTAAGTACCTTGAAATCAACCTTGCCAACCTTTGTTCTCGGAAGTGCATCAATGAAAACAACTTCTCTCGGAAGCGACCATTTTGAAAGATTCTGTTCACCGAATTTTTTAATCTTTTCAATAAGTGCAGCTTCATCATCATTGCTGAATTTCTTGTTTTTAACAACAAAAAGCTTAAGCATGGTTTTGCCGCCGTCTTCCTTACCGATAACGCAGCAATCATAGATTTCCGCCATAGCACGATAGGTTTCTTCAATAAACGAAGGATAAACAAGATAGCCGCTTATCTTATAAACTCTCTTAAGACGCTGGCGGTAATAAATATCTCCGCGCTCATCAATAAAGCACATATCTCCTGTATGAAGCCAAACCCTGCCATCATCATGCGCAACAAGCATCTTTGCAGTTTCCTCCGGATCATTCCAGTAACCCTGCATAAGAGTTGGTGCATAAACGCAAAGCTCACCATCTTCACCCTCGCACTTTTCCGTTGTGCCGGGTTTAACGGTCATGGTTTCAACATTGTAGCAGGGAACACCGATGCAGCCCTGCGGAGCCTCACGGCGCGGATCGGTAAAAGTGCATACAGTAACACATTCTGTTAAACCATAGCCTGAAACAAAATGAACCTTTGCGCCGCTTTCCTTAAGAAGTCTATCCATCTTCTCCGTCAGTGAATAAGGAACAACATCTCCGCCTGAACCGATAAGCTTCATTGAGCTCATATCAATACCCTTAAGATAGCCTGCCTTGTAAACCTTTTCAAAGAAATCAGGAACGCCGAAAATATAATTAAGATGATATTTTTTAATAGAATCCGAACACATTTTTGCATCAAATGTCGGGAATAATGCCTGAGCCATACCAACACACATGGAAACATGCATACAAAGCGCAAAGCCAAAGCCATGGAAAACAGGAAGTGCAGAAAGCATTCCGTCTGTATCCTGATTCACCTTCATATTCAAAACCTGCTCAACAACATCAACAAGCTGATAGGAAAGATTGTTGATAGCCTCCGAAGTAAGCATAACACCCTTCGGATTTCCCGTTGTGCCGCCTGTCATCATAATAGCGGCAGTTGCAAGAGGATCTGCAGCAGTTTCAACCGAGCCGTTTTCATTTATGTAAGTTTCGCCTTCTTTAAGAAAATCTGCCCAGTCAATAAGCTTTTTAACATTTTCTGCAGGAGCGGTTTTTCCCTTGATTTTCTTTTTATAAAGCATATTGGCAATAAAGCCGTAAGGTGTTTTGGGGAAATACTGCGCAGTTCTGCATTTAACAAGCGTTAAATCGGGATTCTGCGTAAAAGCTTTTTCGGAAACATCAAAGCAGAAAGCAAATTTGGCATCCACAAGATTTATGGTGTAATCCGCCTCGCTTTTAACAGAAAGCGGATGAAGCATGGAAGCAATGGCACCGATTTTGTTTACTGCATAAATTGCGGCAACGCACTGCGGCATATTCGGAAGACAGATAACAACCCTGTCTCCTTTTTTTACTCCGTTTGCAACAAGCGCAGCAGCACATTTGTCAACCATATCGGCTGTTTCATTCCAGCTCAGCGTATTATTATAATAATAAAGACAGGGATTATCTCCTCTTTCCTTTGCCGAATGCTCAAACTGCTGATACATCGTTGTTCTTACATTGTACTTTGATGTGTACTCAATCATTACAAATACCTCGTTTCTTAATTTCAACTGTTAATCATTCTAATTCAAACTAAACATAATTACAACAGGGCTTTCGGTTTCTTAATTATTTTTTTATATTTATTTGATTGTTTATTAATACTTTAACAGGCAGAATACCAAATCCAGCTGTACAGAGCAAATGAAAAGCACGATTTTTCCTGCCCCAATACAGTACGCACTTTTCATTTGACTTTTTACGGACATATGGTATTATATAAACGATATTATGAAAGAAGTTTAAATTATGGCATATAAAATAAAAAAAGATCCTATTAAAAAAATACCGAAAGCCCAACTTGCTTTCTGGCTTATTGTGCGCCTTGCAATGATTATATGTGCGGCATATTCCTTTGTCACCGGCGATCTTGTTATGGGCTTTGAATCTGTTTTCTGCTTCATCTTTACGCATTTATGGGATATGTTTCAGGTTTTCGGAAACGGTTCTTTTATCGAAGAGGTTCCCCCGCTTTCCCAGACTCTGCTTAACGTAATCATATTTGTAGGTATTGTCATCGGCTCTTATTTCGGCTTATTTGACAGCCTGTCATGGTTTGATAATTTTATGCACGTGCTTTCAGGCTTTGTATGTGCCGCCTTCGGCTATGATTTTGCATGTATCATTCAGCGCAAAAAGGGGCAGTGTGCAGCAACGCTTGCCGCAATATTTTCGCTTATGTTTGCGCTTTCCATTGCAGTCAGTTGGGAATTTTATGAGTTTCTTATGGACACACTGCATGGCACAAATCTTCAGCTTGCCAAAAAGGGAGCGGAAACAGCCATGTTTGATTTATCAAAGTACCACGGCGAATACGGTTATATCGGTCTTGTTGATACCATGACGGATATGATGATGAATGCCTGCGGCGGCATAATCGGAATGATATTTATGATTGTTCTGCGCAACAAAAAGAAATCGTAGGGGGCGGCGTCCTCGACGCACCGATATATAAGGGTATGAAAAAGAATAAAACAGCAAAAAGAATACTATTTCTGCTTGCAGCGGTTGTTTTTGCTTCGGCTGCCGTTTATCTTGCCGTGTTTTTCTGTAATCAGTATGCGGCAGACAAAGAATACAGCAGTGTGCCAACCAAGCCGGCGAATGAATATGAGCCTTTGGCTTATAATCCCATTGATTTTGATACGCTCCTTAAAGGAAATGACGAAATCTACGCATGGATAAAAATTGATGACACAAAGGTTAATTATCCGATTGCCCAGCATAGCTCGGAAGATGAGAGCTTTTATTTAACCCACAGTGCAATGGATAAATCCTACATTAAAAGCGGCGCAATTTATACCGAAACCTGCAATAAAAAGGATTTTTCGGATCCGGTAACCCTTGTTTACGGCCACAACAATTATGGCGACAGCATGTTTACAACGCTTCATAAATTTGAGGATAAGGATTTTTTTGACAGACACGAATTTGTTTATATCTATACTCCTGCAAGAAAGCTTACCTATAAAATTATTTCTGCTTTCCAATATGATGACAGGCATATTATGAATACAAACAATTTTTCGGATGCAACTGTTCTTTCGGAATTTCAGCAGATGCTTCTTAACCCCGAAAGCAAGAACAAAAATGTCCGTAATAATATGGATGAAATGAATGAAAGCAGTAAAATAATGGTGCTTTCAACCTGTATAACAGGAGATAAAAGCAGCAGATATCTTGTTTGCTGTTTGCTTGTTAATGATGAAAAAACAGATTAATAAAAACAATCGTAGGGGCGGATGATATCCGCCCGTTCTTCATTGCTTAAGCCATATAAATCGCGGACAAGCCATGTTCGTCCGCTTTTTTTGCACAAAAATACTCCCTCTGATGAGGGAGTATTTTTATTTAAGCAAGCTTGGCTTTACCTGTGCAAAGCTCATAATATCTGCCCTTAAGCTCCAAAAGCACCTCGTGGTTGCCCCGTTCAAGGATTTCGCCGTGCTCCAGAACCATAATTGCATCTGAATTTCTTACTGTTGAAAGTCTGTGTGCAATAACAAAAACGGTTCTGCCAATCATAAGCCTATCCATACCATGCTCAATATGAAGCTCCGTTCTTGTATCAACAGAAGAGGTTGCCTCATCAAGAATAAGAACTGCCGGCTTCGCAACTGCTGCCCTTGCAATGGAAAGAAGCTGCCTCTGCCCCTGGGAAAGATTATCTCCGTCCCCCGAAATAACAGTGTGATAACCATTCGGCAATCTGCGTATAAAGCTGTGCGCCGAAGCAAGCTTTGCTGCAGCAATACATTCCTCATCCGTTGCTTCCAGCCTGCCGTAACGAATATTATCCATAACCGTTCCCGTAAACAAATGGGTATCCTGCAGAACAATGGAAAGTGATTTTCTTAAATCATCCTTTTTAATACGCTTGATATCTATTCCGTCGTAGGTAATAACGCCGTCCTGAATATCATAAAAGCGGTTTATAAGATTTGTAATGGTTGTTTTGCCTGCTCCGGTTGATCCGACAAACGCAATCTTCTGACCCGGCTTTGCATAAAGGCTTACATTTTTCAAAACGGTTTTTTCCGGAACATAGCCAAAGGTAACATTATCAAAAATAACATTTCCCTCAACAGGTGTTAATGTGCCGTTATCATTCCAGTACCACTTTCTTTCGCCGTTTTCATATTCTTCTTTAAGCGTAACCGTACCCTCATCAATTTCCGGTTCCATTTCCATAACCTCAAAAACACGTTCCGCACCTGCAAGAGCAGAAAAAATCGTATTCATCTGGTTTGTAATCTGGTTTATCGGCTGTGAAAACTGCCTTGTATACGTTAAGAAGGAGGTCAGCTTACCGATTGTAAAGGAAACCGGATTTGCAATAACAAGCAAGGCACCTATAATTGTTATAACAGCATAGGCTGTATTGTTTATTCCTGCTGAACAGGGGCCCATAATGCCCGAATAGAAGTTTGCCTTGGTTGCACTTTTTCTGAAATTCTCATTTAATTCACGGAATTCCTCGTTTGCTTCGTTTTCGTGATTAAAAACCTTAACAACCTTCATACCCTCAACGGTTTCCTCAATAAAGCCGTTCATTTCACCAAGATTTTTCTGCTGAAGCTGAAAATATTTTCTTGTTTTCTTGCCGATAGTGGAAGCAACAAAAATCATAAGAACAAGAAAAACAATCATGATAAGGAACAAACGCCAGTTGAAATAAATCATCATAACAACAATGCCTATCATTGTAAATACGGATGAAACAAGCTGAACAATAGACTGTTCCAGCATCATCTGCATATTATCAACATCGTTTGTAAAACGGCTCATAATTTCGCCGTGGGTTTTACTGTCAAAATATCTCAGCGGAAGAGACTGAAGGTGATTGAATAAATCCTTTCTGATTGTGTTTGATGTTTTATAGGCGATGGTAACCATGATTTTGCTTTGTGCAAAGCTCAGAACAGAAGCAATAACATAAAACAATGCAAGTATGATAAGCTGTTTTATAAGCTCTGCCTTATCAAAATGAGGATAAATTGCCTTATCAATAATCGGCTGAAGCCTTGCAGAGGCAAGAACCGAGCAGGCTGTTGAAGCAACAACCGTAAATGAAACCAAAATAAGAAGATACTTGCTTTTGCCTATATATTCAAGCATTTTGTTAATCGTTTTCTTTGCGTTCTTCGGCTTTGCATATCCTCCGTTTGGCGCTCCGTGCGGTCCCGGCATTATTCAATCACTCCTTTCTGCTGTGTAGTATAAATTTCCTGATAAATTTCATTTGTTTCCATAAGCTCATCGTGCCTGCCGATGCCTTTGATTTCTCCGTCATCCATAACCAGAATTTTGTCTGCATCCTTAACAGACGAAATTCTCTGGGCTATAATAAATACGGTAGTATCCTTAAGCTCATGATAGAAAGCATTGCGGATTTTAGCCTCCGTTGCTGTATCAACTGCCGAGGTTGAATCATCAAGAATAAGAATTTTCGGCTTTTTAATCATAGCACGGGCAATACAAAGGCGCTGCTTCTGTCCGCCCGAAAGGTTTAAACCGCCCTGAGCAAGAACCGTATCATAGCCATCGGGCTGACGCATAATGAAATCGTGTGCCTGTGCAGCCTTGCACGCTGCCGTAATTTCCTCATCTGTGGCATCCTTTTTACCCCAACGGATATTTTCCTTGATTGTGCCTGTAAACAGAACGTTGTTCTGAAGAACAACGCCGATAAGCTCTCTCAGTTCTTCAATATCATAGTCACGAACATCAACATCATCAATAAGAACTCTTCCGCCCGTTACATCATAAAGCCTTGGTATAAGCGAAATCAAGCTGGATTTTCCGCAGCCGGTTCCGCCCACAATGCCTATAATCTGGCCCGGCTCTGCAGTAAAGCTGATGTTGTTCAGTATATCATCCCCGTCTGTCTGCGTGGAATATCTGAAATTAACATTTTCAAACTGTACCTTTCCGCTTTTGCCGGAAGTAAGAGTTTCCTGTCTGTTTACGATATCTATATCGGCATCAAGCACCTCTTTGATACGATCGGCACAAGCCTTTCCCCTTGCAACCATAACAAGTATCATGGCAATCATCATAAGGCTCATAAGAATCTCCATAACATAAGAGATAAAGCTTAAAAGATCACCCGTTGTCATATCGCCTACGCTGATTGAAATGCCGCCCCTGTAAATAACAATTACCATGGTAAGGTTAAAAATCAGCATCATAAGCGGCATGGCAAGAATAATCATGCCTGCTGCCTTTGCACCCATTGCGGATAAATCATCATTTGCCTTTTTAAACTTTTTCTTTTCATGATCTTCTCGAACAAAGGCCTTTACAACCCGGATTCCGATAAGATTTTCCTGTACAACACTGTTTAAAGCATCAATTTTCTTCTGCATTTTCTTGAACATCGGAAAGCCGACCTTCATAACAATGCCAACCGCAATAATAATTAAGGGAAGCGCAAACAAAAGCATGGAAGCAAGCTTTGGATTGATGGAAACAGCAAAGAACGATGCAACGATAAGCATGGAAGGCATACGTATAAGCATACGAAGAATCATCATCGTCATATTTTGAATCATTGTAACATCATTTGTAAGCCTTGTTGTAAGAGAGGCTGTTGAAAATTCATCAATATTTTTAAAGGAAAACGATGAAATTTTTTTGAACATTGCATTTCTTATTCTTGAAGCATATTTCTGGCTTACCTCTGAAGAAAGCTTCATACAGGTAATACCGCCGACAATTGCAACAAGGGAAACCAGTATCATAACAACCGCTTCCTTAAGAACATACGCCCTTCCGTCAGCAGCACTCATAGTTTCGTTGATAACAGGCGTAACACCGTTATCAATAATTTTTCCCATTAATTTCGGCAGATAAAGCTGGCAGGCAGCCTCCAGCACCATGCCGAGAGAGCCTACGATGGAAGCAAACCACAGCCCCTTCAAAAATTTAATAAGTCTTGTTTTGCTTTTCTTTTTTGTTTTCTTATTTGTCACATTCTTCATCTCCTTCAAAATCATGCGGACGCTTATAGGAGTAATCCGCTTCGCCCGTAGCATTAAAAATAATTCGGTCTAAATATAACCTTAAATTCCCGATTTCTTCCTCACTGAAGCCGTCAAGCATTCTTTTATGATTGTCAAACAGCTTTTCCTGGATATTTTTAATCGCTGTTCTGCCCTTTTCATTTATAAATATATGGCTTGTTCTTGCATCATTTTCATCATTTTTCTTTTCAATAAAGCCCTGTTTCTCAAGTCTTTTAAGCGACACGGATATACTGGCAAGGCTTGTATGAAGATATTTTGCAATTTCAGACGGCTTCAGACCTTCCTTATGCATAATTAAAAATAAGATTTCATCCTGCCCCTGAAATACACCGTTCTCCGATAAAACAGAGCGGAAATTATCCTTTCCTAATTTGGAAAGATAATTAACTATAGGAAATAACGGAAAATGCGCTTTGCATCCTTTATGCACATCAATCCCTCCCGATAAAAAAAGTTATGTGCCTAACATTAGTTGACTAACGAACATTTTACATACGAACGTTATATTTGTCAAGCATAAATTATAAAAATTCACAATTATTAACACTATATTTGCAAAACAATATAGATTGTGTTAGAATATGCGATTGAATTGAGGTATACAGTATGAATTTATATGATTACAATACAGTAAACAGAATATTAACCTCCCACGACTTTACCTTTTCAAAAGCACTCGGTCAGAATTTCATTATAGATCCCGAGGTATGCCCGGCTATGGCAGCAGAACTTTCTGCCGATGATAAAACCGGTGTGCTTGAAATCGGCCCGGGTATCGGCGTGCTTACAAAGGAGCTTTGCAAAACCTGCGGAAAGGTTGTTTCAATTGAGCTTGATAAACGGCTTTTTCCTGTTTTAAGGGAAACGCTCGGCGGTTTTAACAACCTTGAAATCATTGAGGGAGATGTTCTTAAACTCAATTTACACGAAATCATTAAAGAAAAATTCAGCAATATGCATTCCGTGAAAGTTTGTGCAAACCTGCCTTATTATATAACCTCGCCCGTTATTATGACTTTGCTTGAACAGAAGCTTCCCATAGACGAAATTATCGTTATGGTTCAGAAAGAGGCTGCGGAACGGCTTACCGCCGAAATCGGGTCAAGAGAATCAGGCGCAGTTACCGTTGCCGTGAATTACTATGCAGAATCCGAAATGCTTTTCGAGGTTAAAAAAAGCAGCTTTTGCCCGTCCCCTAAGGTAGACAGTGCAGTCATTCGGCTTAAAATCAGAAAAAAACCCGCAGTAAAGATTGAAAACGAAGAGCACTTCTTCAAAATCGTTAAGGCTGCCTTTTCTCAAAGAAGGAAAACAGCTGTCAACTGCCTTTCAAACGGACTTGGAATTCCGAAGGCAAAAGTCGGTGAGGCACTGCATGCAATCGGCAAGGATGAAAAATCACGTGCCGAAGGCTTCACCATGGAGGAGTTTGCACAGCTTTCGGAACTGATATAGCTGATATAAAGGAGGATTAAATATGGCATCTAAAGAAAAAAGAGAAAATATCTTTTCTTCATATCCGATACCAAAAGCAGTTGCGGCGCTTGCCATTCCGTCTGTTCTTTCAAGCATCGTTAATGTTGTCTATAATATGGCAGACACGTATTTCGTTTCTCTTATGAAAGACACCGATGCAACGGCGGCGGTTTCAATAACAATGCCTGTTTTTCTATTCTTTGTTGCATTCGGAAACATATTCGGCGTAGGCGGCTCGGCTTATATCTCCCGCTCCATGGGAGAGGGCAAAAAAGAAAAGGTAAAAAAAATAAGCGCCTTTTCCATTTATTCATCCATACTTTCAGGCGCAATTCTTCTTGCCCTGATTTTAATTTTTATCCATCCGCTTATCAATGCACTCGGTGCAACAAACAAAGCAATCTATAATTACGGCTATGATTATCTGAAATACATCGCAATCGGCGGTCCAATGATTGTTACCTCCATAACGGCAAGCAACCTTGTAAGAGGCGAGGGTGCCGCCAAGGAATCCATGATTGGTATGATGATCGGAACCGTAACAAATATTATTCTTGATCCCATCATGATTTTAACCCTTGATATGGGCGTCGGCGGCGCTGCCATTGCAACGGTTATCGGAAATATAGCATCCGTTGTTTATTATGCGGTTTATCTGATAAAAGGCAATTCTATTTTATCCTGCAATCCTGCCCGCTTTTCCGTTAAAGAGGGAATTGCAAAAAACGTTATTCCAATCGGAATTCCTGCTGCAATAAACAATATTTTAATGAGCCTTTCCAATATTATTCTGAACAATTTTATGAAAGAGTTCGGCGGAGAAGCCGTTGCCGCTTTGGGCATTGCAATGAAGGTGAATATGCTTATTGTTTTTGTTCAGATGGGAACGGGAATGGGTGTTCAGCCTCTTATCGGGTATTCCTACGGAGCAAAAAATATGGAACGGCTTCGGAAAACCATGAAATTTACAATGCTCTGCACCTTTGTTATCGGCACGGTTTTAACCATAATCTATTTTATTTTCACACCGCAGATTATCAATATCTTCAATGGTGAAAGAAATCAGCTTGTAACGGATTACGGTGTTAAAATTCTTCGCGGACTGAATATTGCAGGTCCGTTTATCGGAATTTTATTTACTTATAACTTTGCCTTTCAGGGCATGGGAAAACCGATTCCAAGCCTTATTCTTTCGCTTGGCAGGCAGGGGCTTATCTTTCTTCCGTTTCTGATTGTAATGAGTAAATACGTCGGCTTCAACGGAATTGTTTATGCACAGTCCACAGCAGACCTTGCATGTATCATTCTTGCAATCATCATGTTTTCCGTAATCAAAGCCAAAATCAAAAAAGACCCGGCATATCATCTGCAAAAGAGCAATGAAGCATCATAAGGGTGCGGTATTCCCGATGCACCGAAACGGTAAAGCATTCAGCTATTTTGAATACCGGGCAAACAATACCTGCAAAAAAAACGAGCAAGTGCTGCGCACCTGCCCGTTTTATTTTTATAACCTGATTCCGCTTTTAATAAACTCCATCAGCCTTTCGGCATCATCAAAAGCATCGTAATCACCCACTATTCCATTACGATGATAAACGATTCCTTTCTGCTCATTTGCTTCAAGACAATCAAGCAAATACCTTTCCCCATATTTTTTAGCAAACAGCGTAAAAGCATACGGTTTTATTTTATTCAGCAAGCCTTTTCTGCAATCTTCATCGCAATTATAACAATGCTCTAATTCCTTTTTAATAGAACACCTTCTGTTTTCACACCAATCCTTATCCGGGCAATCCCCTGAATTACAGCCGCTGCATCTGTCATTTTCCGAACACAGACAGCAGGCAAGCCCGCATCGTGCAATACCCAATTCTCTTTTCATGGATTTATTCCTCATAAAGGCTGTTTCGGTTCAGTCCCTCTTCAAGCCCGCTCATTCCGACTACCCTCGGCCATTTATTTGTTTCTATAATAGTTGTTGCATTGATATTCCCCAAATGACAATAGAAATGACGCATCTGACCAATCATACATTCAAGCCGGATATGCTTATATCCCTCAGGCTTTTCGTATAAATCCGCATCATTCAGGCTGTCAAGATACTGCAGTATTTTCGATTTAACCGTTTCAAAATAGTTAAGCAGCTCTTCTCTTGACAAAACCTTTGTTCCCATAAAATCAAGGCTGTTAAGCCCTTCCTCGTGAAACGCCGGCTCTTCATATTGCACAGGATTGATAAACCATTGATCACAGGAATGCAAAGTATGATAGCAATGCTTCCAAATCGGCATATCGGCTAATATATATTCCATATCGCAGGTAACAAGCGTTACATAAAAATTGTGAAACATAATTTCCGTACTTGCTTTTATTGTTTCAATTAATCGCCTTTCCATTACTGTTATCCTTTCTGAATTTACAATGCTGTTTCGGATACACTGTTAAAATTTATCTTCATTGCAAAACGAATGCACTTTTCAAAAAAAGCATAACGCATTTCCTGTGTCATTGTCCACTGCCAATCAGGCTCGTTTTCCGTTTTCGGATGCCTGTCGGAAGCAATAAGAACAGAAACCGTATTTATTCCTAAATATTCGCCCACGCTGAAAAGTGCCGAAGTTTCCATATCAACGCCAACTGCACCTTTATCCCGCCATAACTTTTCCTTATAAAAGGTTTGACGGTATACTGCATCTGTTGAAACGATGGGAAACGAAGCTGAATTTTCTATATGCTCCAAAGCCATATGATGCAATGCTTCGCTCGGATAAAACTCTTCCCTGTTTTCATAATAATGAAGCGATGTGCCCTCTTCACTGAAAGCCTTGTTCGGAACAATGATATTGCCGCTGCTTACAGTTTCTGAAAATGCGCCAAACATGCCGACGGATACAACATTTTCAACACCAAGGGCAAAGAGTGTTTCAACCGTGTCAACCGCCATAGGCGCACCCCAACCGCCATGTAAAAAGCCTATATCATAATTTTTCATTTTATACATAGGGCGGGAATTTAAAAAGCTTGGAAAGCGTTCGGTAATCAGCTTGCTTTTATAATTCTTTTTTAACCAATCAACTCCGCCGTGCATATAAAACAATACTGCCGTTTTCGGTAATGAAGCACAGCCGTTTTTACGATTGCTTTTAATATGCTTTTCAGCAGTGAGAACAGCAGGGGTATTATCCTCTTTCAATTTCCACATTATGATTACCTAACCCATCATAATCTTATAAAGCCCTGCACCATGAGGTGCAACGGTTGCTTTCAGATTGTTTTTCATCCTTCCAAGATCTTCTCTGCCCCAAATATCATAAACATTATAATATACATCGGGCATAAGAAATTCCCTTAAATCAACAGAAATGTTTCTTTCCCTGTTGTCTGTATTAAACACCGCAAGATATTTGCATTTCCTGCCGTTGCTTACCCATAGTATTGTTCCCCTGCCGTTTTTCTCTTTCCGCAAAAGCTGATGTGCGCCATAGGATGTTCTGTGCATTTTCATATATTCTTCGTTTGTAAGCAAAGAAAGCGTCCATTCATCATTTTCGGGCATATTCCCGCCGAACATCAGCGGACTTCTGAAAATTCCCCAAAGGGTCATCATTGTAATCTGCTCCGTCTTTGTAAAATTCGTATACCTGTTTGCTTTTCCGTGGCAGGGTGCATTTTTGGAAAGTCTGCCGAGCGGCAGCATATCACAGTCGGGCCATCTGCCGCTGCCAACATAATTTTGCCAGGTATAACAGCGGCTGAACATATCATAAAGCTTTTCCCACTGATCCCAGAAATCGCCTGTCATCCGCCACATATTTGCATTTTTTGAAAGATGCTCTGCATTTTCAATATGCGCTGGGCCGGGAGAAAGGGAAAGCACCATATCCCTGCCGCAGGCATCCATAGCCTTTCTGATCATTTCAATTTCATAATCTGCAGAATAGGGGTTATCCCACTGACGGAATTCCGTTACACAGATATCATCACATTTAATAAAGTCAACACCCCAGGAAGCATACAATTCAAACAGGGAATTATAATATTCCTGTGCGGCAGGGGTGTTTTTACAGCCGTACATATCCGTATTCCATGCACAAACTGAAAAATGATGTGCAATATCACGGCAGGTTGAGCTGCTGTTTTTTACAGGAAGATTTGCATGAACGGCACAGCGCGGAACGCCCCTCATAATATGAATGCCGAATTTCAGCCCAAGGCTGTGGCAGTAATCTGCAAGCACCTTAAAGCCCTTTCCTCCCTTTGCACTCGGAAAACGGTTTTCCGCCGGCAGCAGTCTTCCGAATGCATCAACAGTAAGCGGTGCAAAGTTATTATAATCATTGCTTTTTGCATTCGGCTCATACCATTGAATATCGCAAACAATATATTCCCATCCGTACGGCTTTAAGTATTTTGCCATATATTCGGCATTTTCACGAAGCTGATTTTCATTGACCGCTGCGCCAAAGCAATCCCAGCTGTTCCAGCCGAGCGGCGGCGTTTTTGCAAGCTTTCCGTGCATAAAAGTATCCCCTTTTTCTGTATTATTTAATTACATTATATATTAAAGCTGTTTTATGTCAAGAACAAAGCAGAGTGAACGAACACTCTGCTTTATTTTAAATATTCAAAATAGTATAAGTATACATCCTCCAAGGAAATATTATTCTTAACGGGGATATAACGGGGTTCGGGATGGTCTGTAACAATTCTTAATGAAATGCCATTCTGGTCATGAATGATATTTCCAAGCCCGGCACTGTGCTGAAGCAACAACAATTCCTCCTTGGAACCTCTTATTTCAAACACCTTATCCGCCATACTTTTCATAAGCCTTTCAGGTGTGTCTTTTTTTATCAGGCTGCCTTTTTTCAGAAGAATAACCTCATCGGCTATGCATTCAATATCCGATACAATATGTGTAGCAAGAAGAATAATTTTATCCTTTGATAACTCTGCAAGCATATTGCGGAAATTAATTCGTTCCTTAGGATCAAGTCCTGCCGTAGGCTCGTCAAGAATCAGTATTTTCGGATCATTGAGCAATGCCTGCGCAAACAGCAGCCGCTGCTTCATTCCGCCTGAAAAGGTGCCTGCCTTGGCATTTCTTACATCATACAGATTCACCTTTTCAAGCATACTGTTAATCAGTTCATTATTATGCTTAATCCCCTTAACGGAACACATATATTTAAGATACATATAGGCGCTGAATTCGTTATAAAGCGCCTGCTGCTGCGGCATATATCCGATTAAATCACGGTACTTTGCACCCAAAGATAATATGTCTTTATTGTTAATCAGTATTTCGCCTGAGGTTCTTTTCACATTGTCGGTCAACAAATTAATCAGCGTAGTTTTACCTGAACCATTCGGACCAAGTATTCCGTATATTCCGTCATCAAGAGTAAGTGTCAGGTTGTTCACTGCTTTATTGTTTCCGTATGCTTTTGTCAGATTGTTGATTTCAATTTTCATAGCTATTGTTCCTTAGTTAAACACCATTTTCTTTGAGATAAAATAAGCATTACAACACAAAATACAATTAACACTAAATGTATAATAACGCCGTTTATACCAACACCTTTATCTAAAACCAATGCATTAAAATTAAACAAATACGATGCTGATATTTCTTTTGCCGAATAGATATTTATCATATACAGCGCACTTGGAAGTATAAATACACAGGCGGACATAATTATTGCTGCAAGTTGGGACATAAATACTGATATGAAGGCAATTATCAGACCGATAATGGTTATAAAAACAAATTCAAACACAAAATTTAAAATAATATATTCCCATATAGATACATTCAGATTAAGTCCCTGCAAGCACTGTAAATTATGTATATCTGCGTTCAGATTATTAAGCTTATAAAGATAATTGTTCTGTGCAATAAATGATAAATAGGATATTGCAGTTATTACAAATACTTTGGGGATAACAGTAATTACTTTTTTAAAGTACAGCCGCTTTCTGCCGTTTTTTGAGCAATGGTTCAGAGCAAGCATATTGGAAGCCTTTTCAATAGAAAATACAGAAGAAAACAGAAAAACCGCAGCACAGATTAAAATCAGAATTTCCTTCTGATTGCTCTGACTGAAAAACAAATTGTTATAACCCGTTTCATTTATAAGCACAGGCTTTATGCCCTTATCGGAAAGCTGTTCTATTCTGTCAATCTGCAGCACAAGCGCATCAACTGCTTTTCTCTGCATATCGTATGCTTTATTTTTTGCTCTTGCAAGCTCATATTCATCAAAGGAAATTTCCTTGTCTGCATATTGCTGACTTTTGAAATTGAACTCCACATCAACCTTTTTCAGCTCCGACTGCATTTTATCAATACTGTCATAAACGGCTTCATTCAGTTCTCCGCCGTACTGCTCATAATAATCATTTAAAAACACTTCGGTAGACGAAAACACAAGCAGATTGGTATTAAAATTAACACCGATTATGAAAAGAAACGCAATAACAACGAATAAGCCCCTGCCGATATGCATAATCTTATAGCTTTCAAATCTGCCCGCATAAAAAACATCCTGCAGCCTTGTGTATATTACAGATAACCTGCCAAACAGATTATGCAGCATTCTAAATACCCTTTTCGGTGTTTTTATGGGATAATTTCGGTTTGTGCTTATAATAACCGATAGCAACACAGCTAAAGTAATCAGAAACACAATAATCCACATTATTCTGTCTGCCCTTATAGGAACAGAAAAAAGAGAAATCAGATTATAATCCGTTATACTTTTATAGTCAAAAAGAGAAAAGATGTTAAAAATTTTAAAAAAAGACAAATTACTCTGAGCAGAAATATTTTTATAAAGCAGCAGCTCTGCTGCCGCCAATATTCCGACAATACCGCTTACCATAATAATGTTGCTGCTCAAGGAAATTAAAAACCAGATAACAAGCGAAATCATAACGGCAATCATTGCTTTGAAAAGAATCTGAACGGCAAACAGCTGTAAAAAACTGATGTGCAGAATGCAATCCGAAAACATATCGGAGGATTGTATTGCCGCAGACAGATTCAGCGGCGCATTATAAATTCTTAGAGATATCATTATTTCCGATATGCAAATTGCAAAGGAGCATAAAAACGAAAACAGAATTAAAATAGGAATCTGTTTCAGCTTCAGCATTCTTCTGCCGTTTTTGCAGGTGTTAATTAAAAGATTAACCCTCTTGTCAGACACAAAGGTAATTGCCAGAAATACGCATAGCAGAATAAGAATAAAATCACCGATTTGATAATTCAGAACGGAGCGCACAGGTAAATCGTTAACCGGCAACAATTCCAGAGCCTTGTTTTTTGAAAAATCCTCGGTTGATTTCTGTATGGATTTATAGGAAAAGGAATTTTTATCGGAAAAAAGCCTTTTGGATGATAATTCCTCACCTTTTTCAAGAATGGAATCAATATAGGATTTATAATTGTTCTGATATTCTAGCTGGTATGCAAAATGCGAATAAAATTCAGTTAGGGCAGAAAGCCGATCATAGGAATAGCTGCTGTTTTTATACTCCTGATAAAGCAACGGATTTTCCTGAATCAGCAAGGCTTCTTCCTCTGCAAAAAATTCGTATTCCTCAACATTTTCAGCCTTTAGCTTTTCCATATCGGCAAAGCTTTTCAGAATTTGGAATTGATCCCGTTTTTCAATAACAGATTTTTCCGCTTTTTCCTGTATAAAAATATTGGAATTTTCACGGAAAACATCGGTGTATGTTCCGATATGGATACCAAAATCCTCTATACTTTTTTGCTGCGTTATGTAAAAGGAAACGCAGTTAAGCAGCAGTAATATAATTACTGCTGCTATAAATTTTTTGCTTTTAAGTATTCTGAATAGCTCCATAAACGAATTATTCCATATCAACAAATTGCTTATCCGGTGAGGTGATTTGTGATTTATCAAGCACATAATAGCCCTTGGCTCCATCCGCTTCTGCAACCTCGCCTCCAATAAACTCTTTAAAAATCATTACATCATCGCCACCAAAATAGCAATAATCCTTAGGATTTCTTGGAGTGATTTCTGTAATGTAATTTCCACTTTTATCAAAAACAAATATTTTTCTGTCATTTTTATCTATTTCACCTATATAAATTGCCTGCAAATTATCAAAATAAATATACTCGCTATCCGCTGAAATATATGCTGGTCCATCTATATTGCAGAAAAATTCTTCTTCATTTGTATCAAGGTTAATACAATTAACTATATTTTCTCCCTTCTCATAATATGCATATTTTCCATTCACAAATAAAGAATATGCTTCATTACCAACAATTCTTTTAGTTTCTAAAGAATGAATGTCAATAAGATTATATGAGGTTTCATAGTTGTTCCCTTCAGTATCTCCATAAGAAGTATTCATCACACAAAGATTATTTCCGCTTGCCTTAATACCATTTATAGCAGCGCCGATTCCGCTGAATTCATATATTTTTTCGGCCTCTTCCTTTTTGTTTGTATTTCCAAGCTTAACTCTGTATAAATAATCTGTTGTTTCTTCAAGATTGCCGGAACTGCCCCTCAAATAATAAACATAGCCGCGGTGTATTATAAAGGCAACAGAACCTGTTGAGTTCGTGCTGTCAAATAAATATGCCGCCTTTTTTCTCCTATAATTGTCAAGCGATATTTCATATATATAATTATGGCGAAGGTTGCTTCCTTCTTCCTCCCATCCCAATACATACAATGCATTATTGTAATAGGATAACGTATAAGGATAGTAATTAAACATTGAAAAGAATGATGTGCAATCGCCTTTATGATTACAGTTAGGCTTATTACAAATAGGATAGGCTTCTTTTGTTTCTGTATCAAAATAATACAAATTCATACCTACAAAAAAGTAATAACCATTTTTTACTTTAGCAATGTTGGATTCATTGCCGAGAAAGTTTTGAAAATCTTCATTTTCAACATATGTAACAGCAGTTTGTTCTGTATTTATCTTGCGTTCTTCACTTGAGCAGCCTGTTAATCCTATAAACAAAAGGGTTAAAGCCAGCAAACACACAAAAAAATTATATAGTATTTTACGCATTATTTTTTCCTTTCAAATAATCATGGTATTCTTTAATTGCATTATCTGCTTGGGCTATCATATCCTGCTTTGCCTTTTCTTCTGAAACTGCACCATCGTAAATTTCCATTGTCTCATAAGGATAATCGAAATCATAGGTTTTGGTTATGATGAAAATATTGTCATCTGGAAGCTCAATTTCATCTGCTTTTTTTAGGGTAGATGCTATTGCATTTATTTTTTCAGTAATTTCTTCCTCTTTTGTAATTTCTTCATAATTTATGGCATACTCTTCACAGTCATATGTAAAAATGCTGCAAGCATCATATTGGTATTCATTATTTCCGAAATAACAAAGAAATACATCTGTTCTGTTTTCCTGTTCATCTGAGGACTTTATCGGAGTAAATTCCAAGGTTTCGCTTCCTGAAAAATTTGAACATCCGCCAATATTATAATAGCGATTTTTATAAAATGGCGATTTCGTTATATATCTAAAGCTATAATCATATTCTTCATCAAGGGGATCACTATATAAAATTCCGAAATAATCACCGACTTTTGCTGTTTTTAATATAGTAATGGGCTTTTCAGGATCTATTGCAATATGATTATTGATTGATTTTTCACTTGTTATATCAATCAGTGTACTGCCGTATATAAAATAAGCCAATATAATTCCTATCACGATTATTAATATTATCGGAACAATTAACTTTGCTTTTTTCATATTCAATATCTCCTTGCAGGGCAAAGCGTTACCGCCTTGCCCTGATTTTTATATTATAAACTTAATTTGCCAATGAGTTGATTATCATATTCAAAACTCATATGTAAATGGAACAGCTGCACAATGATTATCATTATTATCATATACGGCTGCACACATAATGTAGATATATTCAAAATGATTTCCACTGCCGCTTGTTACGGTAGCTATTCCAGAATCTGTGGCATTATCTTTTCCTAAGTCTTTATTCCTTGCCGGTTTAACAAGATTTCCTTTAGAATCAACCGTTCTTGTAATGATAGTTGTTGCTATCCTTGATGCTTTTTTATTAGATTTCGTTCTCGCACTCATTTGAGTATTAGAAACTGCTGAGCGATATCCTGTAATTATATTAGAGCCATATGAATCGGTACCCATTTTAATAACAGGTTCAGCTGCAAACGCAGGAACTGCACTTGTAAACATTGTAACAACCATAACTACTGCAGCAATAAATGCTGATATTCTTTTAGATTTTTTCATAAATTTTTATCCTTTCTTTTATAATAGTTGATTTATATAGGTTTTTCAATAATATTTATGTATTTGACGCTAAATTAATTAATACATCGGAAGCACCTCTTTCATTTTATTTTTAATAAAGCTTTATCGGAAGAGAATCTCTTCATAATATATAGTTGCATTTTCGGAAAAATGTAACATGATTTTTTTACAAAAATATTTAAAATGTTTAAAACACAAAAAAGCAGAGTGCGCAAACACTCTGCTTTACAAAAAAATCCCGAACAGGCTTTTACACCTTTCGGGATTTCATTCATTCTGTTATTCAGCCATTTTAAGGGCTGCTTCTTTTTCAGCCTTTCTTTCGGCTCTTTTCTTTTTGGCTTTATAGCCCATAAGCTTATCCAAATGCTCCTGCGGCGTCGAGCACGCACCAAGCGTTACGGTTTTACGGCCGTAAATCCCATGGAAATCCGAACCGCCTGTTAATAAAAGCTTTTGCTTTTTGCAAATTTCCGTAAGCCTGCTGACAGCTTCCTCATCTGCCGACGGATGCCATACCTCTACTCCGTCAAGACCCATGGAAACATACTTTTCAATCTCGTTAAAATTATCAAACAAAACAGGGTGTGCAAGAACCGCTATACCGCCTGCACCGTGAATTTCGTTGATAACCTCTTCCACACTTGGATATTTCGTTGGGGCAAGAATATTCGTTTCATTAGATGCATCAAAAAGAGCATAATACAAATCACCAAAAATCTTATCTGTGTAACCTGCATCCATAAGCGCATGCATAATATGCTGCTTATAAAGATTGGTTGATCCCGAAGCATGATTTATTATGAAATCTGATGTGATCGGAAAACGGCTTGCCACCTTAAGCATCATTATCTGACCTGCTCTTTTTCTTGCAACCGATACGCGTTTGCATACAGCTTCAAGCCTGTTGGGAGCATCAGCAAGATAGCTTAAAATATGAACCTTTTTTCCTGCTTCAAAATCAAATGCCGAAATCTCAACACCCGGTATAACCGTTACACCGTAGCGTTTGCCTATAACCTGGCCTCTTACCGTACCGGCAAGGCAATCGTGATCTGTTATGGCAATAGTATCTATACCGCTTTTCTGAGCAATAACGATTAAATCTTCTATGCCGACCGAACCGTCGCTTAACTTTGTATGACAATGTAAATCTGTTGCCATAACTTGCCTCCTTCCAAATTTATAAAAAAGGGGATAATACCCTTAACATAGACATTTTAGCATTTCTATCAAAAAAATTCAAGTTGTAAAAGTCACAAAATTTGGCGAAGTGTACAACAAATTACTATTAAATTTTGTTAAAATCACTAAAAAACGGATTTTGAAGTTCTCTGTATAATGCAGAAACAGGCAGACCGACAACATTAAAATAATCACCGTCTATTCGTTCTACAAAGAGCGAGCCGTAACCCTGAATTCCGTAAGCGCCTGCCTTATCAAGGCATTCACCCGTCTTAATATAGGTGCTTATTTCTCCGTCCGAAAGCTCATAGAATTTAACCTTTGTTTCCTTAAAAAAAGACTTTTTGCCCTGCGGACTGATCAGCGTAACACCCGTATAAACAGAATGCTCCTTTCCGCTGAGTTCTTTCAGCATGGAAAAGGCCTCCTCTTCATCAGCCGGCTTTCCGAGAATCTTTCCGTTAAGAACAACCATTGTGTCCGCTCCGATAATAACATCATTATCGTTCATAAAAGGCTCTGCCTTAATTCTTGAAAGATAAAGAACAGCATTTTCAGGGCTCATATCATCGGGAATGGTTTCATCAACCTCCCTCGATACAGCCATAAAATCCTTCGTTATAAAGCTTAAAAGCTCTTTCCTTCGCGGTGACTTAGATGCTAAAATCAGCATTTACAACACTCCTCTGTAATAAAGTCCTCTTGTATAATCAAAATCAGCCCTTCCCTCGTTTTCATAAAGGGCAATAATTTTTTCAATATCCCTTTTGCTTTCATCGGTAAAGTAAAAGTGAATAAAATCGGTTTTGATTTCCCGCATTCTGTCTGCCATGTAAAGCGGCACACTGTTTAATATTTCAACACAGGGATATGGTGAACAAACCACGGGGAAAACCATTCCCTTACGGTCCGTAAGAGAGCCGTTTTTACGGCATGTTTCACAGCCGATATTATTTTTAACCGGGCAGTTTCTTGTCAGCATAAGCGGCAGCCTGCCATAAGCAACAATACCGGTATCCTGTGCATTAACCCTGTTTGCCTCCTCAACGGTCAGTTCAAAGGAAAGAACGGGCGAATGAATCATACCTGCCGCACTGCTGTTGAAAATATTAAGCCCGAAATCACCGAAAACCTTAAAGCCAAGTCTTTCAGCTAATTTATACGAACCCAAATTTCCGCAAAGTGCATTTTTAACGCCTGCTTTTTTTAGCTGATTCAGCCTTTTTTCAAGCTGCTCCTCTTTGCCGAAAAGACCTCTCGGCAGTTCAACACCCGCTCTGTTATCAACAAAATCTTCTATAGCAGACCAAACGGGAATAAAGATTCTTTCAAACGGATGCCTGTCCGGTATTTGCTTTGCATCCGCAAATCTTGCTGTAAAATACGGTCTTCCCGCCGTTGTCCTCGGCGGAATTCTCTCCAAAGGCTTTGCTTCAACAGGCTGCCGTTCCGTTTTGCACAGCCTGCACACAATCTCTCTTCTTAAAGCATTTATCTTTGAGGCCGGCACAATCAGTCCGTCATCAAGAATAATTTCAACAGAAGCGGCATAAAACTGTGTTCCGCCAAGCTTTGACAGCCTTTCTGCCAGACTCTCCCGGCTCATTGGCTTATTTATTGCAGTTTCAGGAATATCGCCGATAACCTCTGCCGTTTTTCCAAGAGCAGAAGCCGATAATCGAACAGGTTTTCCCTTCAGGCATTCCAGCCTTAAGGCAATCGGAACAAGCGGCTTCTCGTTATCATAAAGATGAGAAAGCGTTTTTAAAACATCTTTTGCTGCAACAACGTCCTCCTTCTGCCTTATGCCGAACATTTGCCTGTTCATCTCATTATTGAAATAGCCCTGTGTAAAGCCGCTTCGGCTGAAAACACTTTTAAGCATAATTTCATCTTTTATCGAATATTCGTTATGGATTGCTTTTTTTACAGCCGTAACTGCCGCTGCAATATATTCCGGGCGCTTCATTCTGCCCTCAATTTTAAGGCTTATAACACCAAGCTTTTCTATTTCGGAAAGCTGCCTTATAAGGCTTAAGTCCTTTAAGCTCAAATCAAAGCTTTTACTGTTGTCCGCTGAAAAGGACAAGCGGCACGGCTGGGCGCAAAGCCCTCTGTTTCCGCTTCGCTGACCAATCACAGAGGACAGATAACATTGCCCCGACACACTCATACAAAGCGCACCATGAATAAACATTTCCAGCTCTAAATCCGTTTTCCGTCTGATTTCGGCAATTTCCTCCGCCGTCATCTCCCTTGGCAGCACGGCTCTTGAAAGCCCCAAATCTTTAAGTGCATGAACGCCCTCGGGAGTAATAATACTCATCTGCGTTGAGCCATGCAGCTTTGCATTTGGAAAACAGGCTTTTATCATCCGAATCACACCGATGTCCTGAACAATAAACGCATCCACACCATAGGAAAGCGCCTTTTTTACAAGCCTGTATGCATCCTCCATCTCACTGTCCCTGCATAGGGTATTCATCGTAAGATAAACCTTAACACCCCTTTGATGACAATAAGCAACTGCGTTTTCAAGCTCTTCATCATTAAAATTGCCGGCATTACGACGAGCATTAAGCACCTTACCACCAAGGTAAACCGCATCAGCACCACATCTTACACCGGCAATGAGCGACTCCTGCGAACCGGCAGGAGCTAATATTTCAAATTTCATATATTCATTCACATAGCCTTTCCGGCTACAAACAGCAATAAAAAATCACGAACTTCCTTGCGTAGCCGAATAAGGTGTGATGTGAATCAGTCATCTCAAAATTATGACACAGGCAAATTCTGAGGACAATACAATCGGTATTGTGTGATTTTTCACACTATGCCTTCAGCTTTTTTCTGAGATTTTCAAGCTCTCTGTTCAGGCGGTCTATCTCTCGCCTCTCAACATCAACCTCTATCTTGGATCTTGCGGCATCCTCAATATAATCCTTAATCTGCGCACGAAGATTATCGGCAGCAGCGGTTGCTTTTTTGCAGCTGTCTGCCTGATCAAGCGCTACAAGAACGGCACACTGAATTAAAGAAAGGCTTGGATTTGCACTTGTAATAGCCTTCATTTCGGTATCAAGAAGCTCGCCGAGGCTCTCAACATATTCCGGCTCATCCTCGCTTACAATCGTGTAATTTACGCCGCATATTTTTAACTGCACTTTATTTTTCTGAGTCATAATTATGCCTCCAATAACAAATTTCGATATTTTATATAGTATAAGTATAGCAAGATAATAAATTATTGTCAAATATTAAAAATTTCTGCCGAATTTCAGCGAATAAAAAAACAGAAAAAATTACTTAAATCGGAAGAATTAAAACGGCAAAACCAATATAAACAAGCAGGGAAACCACATCCGAAAGCGTTGTAATAAACGGATTTGCAAGTACGGCAGGATCAAAGCCCATTTTCTTGGCAATAATCGGCAGCGTGCTTCCGATTATCTTTGCACATATTGTTTCAAACAATATCGTAAGGCTTATAACAACAGCAACCATTAAGGTTATATCCTGATTTCCAAGAATAATACGGTCAAACAATAACAGCTTTGCGAAGCAAACAATTGCAAGAGACACACCGCTTATTGCACCGATACGAAACTCTTTCCATATTACCTTGAAGATATCTTTAAAGCTCACCTCATCAAGAGAAATGGCACGAATGATTGTTGCACTGGACTGTCCGCCGGAATTTCCGCCCGTACCCATAAGCATAGGAATAAAAGCAGATAAAACAGCCATTTCCATCAGCCTGTCCTCAAAGGTTGTTAAGATCTGGCTTGTAAGCGTTGCTAAAATCATAAGCAGCATAAGCCACGGAATTCTTTTTTTCCACAAATCTATAACGCTTGTTTTCAGATAGGGCGTATCCGTTGGCGTGATAGCAGCCATTTTCTGGATATCCTCGGTATTTTCTTCCTGAATAACATCAATTGCATCGTCAACCGTAATAATGCCGACCAGCCTGTTTTCCATATCTACAACAGGAAGAGCAAGAAAATCATATTTTGAAAGGGTTCGTGTAGCGGTTTCCTGATCATCAAGGGTATTGATGGAAATTACATTTGTTTCCATAAAATCCTCAATAACATCATCGTAATCGCTTAAAAGAAGCTCTTTAACCGTTGTAACGCCGATAAGGTGCCTTGAAGCATCTGTTACATAGCAGGTATAAATCGTTTCCTTATCAAGACCGGTCCGTCTGATTCTTTTAAAGGCATCCTCAACCGTCATATCCCTTTTAAGGTCAACAAATTCGGTAGTCATAATAGAGCCTGCCGAATCCTCCGGATATTTTAGGATGGTATTTATAGCTTCCCTTGTTTCCGGGTCTGTATTCCTAAGAATTCGCTTAACGATTGTTGCAGGCATTTCCTCAATAATATCCGCCGCATCATCAATATATAATTCGTCAAGCACCTCTTTAAGCTCTGTATCGGAAAAGGCAATAATTAAATTCTCCTGCGTATCACCGTCAAATTCAACAAAAGTATCAGCCGCATTCTCCTTAGTTAAAAGTCGGAAAAGGAACACGCGCTCACGCTCATCAAAAACATTTTCAAGAAGCTGGGCAATATCGGCCGGATTGATTTCGTTAAGATATTTCTTCAATTCGCTGATATTACGATTGCGGTGAAGCTCATTTATACGCTCCAGCATTTCATCAAATTCCACAAACTCACATCCTTTTCCAATAAATATAAAAACCTGTCTGCCTCCCTTGATAAAGGAAGGTGCGTGCACAGCACTTGAAGGAATTAAGGTAGGAGAACGGGTAAACCGTCCCTCATACTAATTATTCGTTAGGTGCGGCATCCTAAATATGCCGTATTCAATCATTCGTTTTATAAAACGGTTTTTCATCGCTGTCATACACATTAACCGTAACTCTTCTTGCAATTTTCGCAGCAATAAGAACTACAAGCAGACCCCCTGCAGCAGAAAGGCATATAACGGTGAAAATCGGCTTCTGATAAAAAAGCTCTCCGTCTACAAACGAAATGAATGCCGGATTGTTTTTTTCAGCCTTAACCTCTTCCATGGTTTTCTCAACACGGCGAACCTTAAAGGTATATTTCTTCGTTGTTCCGTCCGACGCAAGAACCGTTACGCTGAGTTCAGGCTGCTGACTGCTGTTTATCTCAATGCTTAGGGGATCGCAGTGTGCATTGATATCCTGCGTTATCGGCGTAATATCAAGCTGCGTTAAATCCTTTGGAATATAAAGCTTATATTCCGTATCCGTATCGTTGATTGCAGGCTGAACCTCGCCGTATTCACTGGAAATCCCGGATAAATTTGCATTGGAGGACAGGGTGAAATCAACTACATTGCTGTAATTAAAGGTGTAAATAATACTTCCGTTTTCAAAGGAAAGTGTAACGATAATGGCATTCTGATGATTTAACCCGTCATAGCCGTAGGTAACAAAAACATTTGCATCGCCTGCAACATGATAGCCGTTTAATGTAGGGCTTACTGCTGGATCCTCCAATGTAATGGTATACATGGTTTTATTCTTCTGAAAGCCACCGTCTATCTCTGCATTGGTAAAGGAAATCGTTTCAAGATAAGGAACGCTGGTCAGCGGCAAAAGCTGGTTTTCCTCAGCATAAACCGAGAAAGAAACAGCCGTGCATCCAAACGCCGTTATCAAAGCAAAGAGTAAAGAAAGAATTTTTTTTGTGTTCATCATGATTTATCAGCAAGAATAAAGCTGCCTATTCCGCTTTCCTCCAATTTTTCTTTAATTAAATATTTATCTGCAGATGTTTCTATGTAATACACCTGGTTTTCATTCAGCTTCCTGTTTGTTTTTTCGGATACTTCACTGCTGTCATCGTCCGCTGCCTTTTCGCTAAGGGAAACATCAACAGCTTCAAGAAGTCTGATATCCGTTCCTATATCCTCATAAAGCTTCGCTGAAATTGCAGCAAAGCCGTCTGAATATTTTTCTCCGATCCCGCCCGGAAGCTTTGTTTTGGTCAAAACAAAAACCTTAACGCCCTGACTGTAAGTTTCTGCAATTATATCCCGGATATATCTGTAGGCAAGCTCCGAATCCGGATTCAGATATGTGTTTCCGTCATCATCGGAATAAACCTTTCCGCTCTCGTCGGGAACAGCAAGACCGCTGTCCTTAGCTGGAACAATATTATCCTGATAGCAGGAAACGATTCCCACGGGAAGAATATCCGAAAGCGTCAGTTCATTCACGGATTCCTTAAACTTCGCAGCCGGAAAGGCCACTGCCCCATAGGTATCAACATTTGCAAGCGCACTTCTGTAAGCAACGGAGCCGTCCTCCCTTTTGATATCAAACGCAACGCTGCTGAAGCCGTAGGACTGTGCATCGGAAATAACGGACGACAGCATGACCGCATTATCAAGAGAAACGGGATCCGTGCAGCACCCCTCAATACGGATTGCTATTTTATTAAAGCCGTCTGCCTTATCGGAAACAGCCGTGGCAAGATCGGGCATTCTGTGGCGGATCATATAAACATCCATTGCCGCATAGCCTGCAAAAACAATTGCAATGCAAAGAAATACATAGCCTACTGTTTTGAATGCCTTTTTAACCTTTTTTCCAAGCTTCTTTCTTTTATTTCGGGGCTTTTTCTTCGGTCTTAAATAATCAAATTTATCGGAATAAATTCCGTCATCGGCATATTTATCGGCAAAATCAATTTCCCTGCCCTGTACCTGCTCGGTCCAAGTTTGATTTCGCTTTACATTTTTATAAAAACGCTTTCTCTTTCTTTGTTTCATATACCTCTTGCATTCCTTTTTAAGAGAGAAATGGTTTCGGCAGGGTTTTCACTTTTGAATACTGCCGAGCCTGCAACAAAAACATTTGCTCCCGCCTCTGCACAAACCTTCACGGTTTCGGCATTGATTCCGCCGTCTACCTGAATATCAAGATCCGGGCAGTCTTTTCTGAGCCTTCTGATTTTCGGCATCATATTTTCCATAAAGCTTTGGCCGCCGAAGCCCGGCTCAACCGTCATAACAAGCACCATGGAAAGCTTATCCAAAAACGGATAAACGGCATCAATATCCGTGTTCGGCTTAACGGCAAGCGCAGCCCTGCAGCCGCAGGCAATAATTTTATCTATTGTTTTCCGGGTATCACTTTCGCTTTCAATATGAAACGAAATGATATCCGCCCCTGCCTCGGCAAAATCCTCAATATATTTTAACGGTTCGGATATCATAAGATGAACATCAAAGGGAACCCCGCAAACGCTTTTTAACGCTTTGATAACAGGCGCACCGATTGTAATATTCGGAACAAAATGCCCATCCATAACATCAAGATGAATAAGTTCTGCACCTGCGTTTTCACACTTTTTAAGCTCTGCTTCAAGATTCGCAAAATCCGAAGCAAGCATTGACGGCGAAATTTTAATATCCATAGCTTCTCCTTAAATCCGAACACGGTTAAAACGGCTGATTTGCCCGACTGCATAATTTATCAAATTTTGTATAGGCATAATTATCTATATTATACATTCAAAAAGCCGTAAAATCAACCAAATAATATAATAAATTAAATTCTACTTGTATTTAATATATAAGTGTAGTAAAATATATGCGTTATTTTTAATAGTTAAAAAGCTTTTTTATGGAGGAAAAATTATGATACAGGCAAATAATGTTACCGTTCAGTTCGGCGGCAAGGCTTTATTTGAAAGAGTTAATGTTATATTCTCTCCCGGCAACTGCTATGGTATTATCGGCGCAAACGGCGCCGGAAAGTCAACCTTTCTTAAGGTTTTAAGCGGTGATCTGGAACCTCAGAAGGGCGATGTTTTTATGACCCCCGGCGAAAGGCTTTCCGTTTTGGAGCAGGATCACTTTAAATATGACGAATATGAGGTTGTAAGAACCGTTCTTATGGGAAATCCCCGTCTTATTGAGATTATGGAGGAAAAGGATGCTCTTTATGCAAAGCCCGATTTCAGTGAGGAGGACGGCATAAAAGCAGGTGAGTTGGAAGCCGAATTTGCCGATCTGGACGGCTGGAACGCGGAATCGGATGCTGAGTTTATGCTCAACAAATTGGGTGTAACCGATGAATACCATTACCTTAAAATGGCTGAACTGCCGTCTGATTTAAAGGTAAAGGTGCTTCTTGCAAAGGCTCTTTTCGGAAACCCGGACGTATTGCTTCTTGACGAGCCTACAAACCATCTTGATTTATCGGCAATCCGCTGGCTTGAAAATTTCCTGCTTGATTTTGAGAATACGGTTATCGTTGTTTCCCACGACAGACATTTCCTGAATAAGGTCTGCACGCATATCTGCGATGTTGATTTCGGCAAAATTCAGATGTATGTCGGCAACTATGATTTCTGGTATGAATACACCCAGATGCGTCAGCGCCAGCAGAGGGATCAGAATAAAAAGAATGAGCAGAAAATTAAGGAACTGCAGGAATTCATTCAGCGCTTCAGTGCAAACGCTTCTAAATCAAAACAGGCAACAAGCCGTAAAAAGCAGCTTGATGCCCTTGAAATGATTGAAATGCCCGTTTCCTCAAGACGTTTCCCCTATGTTGATTTTAAACCGGACAGAGAATGCGGAAACGATCTTCTGCGTGTTGACCATCTTACCAAGACAATCGGCGACAGAAAGGTGCTGGATGATATTTCATTTGTTATTCACCCAAGAGAAAAGGTTGCCTTCGTCGGCTCGGATGTTGTTGCCAAAACAACGCTTTTCAAAATCATTATGGGCGAAATGGAGCCGGATGAAGGCGAATTCAAATGGGGCGTTACAACATCACAAAGCTATTTCCCAAGCGACAACAGCGAGTATTTTGACGGCGTGGACCTTAACCTTATAGACTGGCTCCGCCAATACACAACCCAAACGCTTGAAACAGATATCAGAAGCTGGCTCGGCAGAATGCTTTTCAGCGGTGACGATGCCCTTAAAATGTCCAATGTGCTTTCGGGCGGTGAGCGTGTTCGCTGTATGCTTTGCAAAATGATGCTCAGCGGTGCAAATGTGCTTGTTCTTGATGAGCCTACAAACCATCTGGACCTTGAGTCAATTACTGCGCTGAACAACGGACTTATCCGTTATCCCGAAACGGTTCTCTTTACATCGCACGACCATCAGTTTATTCAAACGGTTGCAGACAGAATCATCGAAATTTCAGGCGATAAAATGGTTGACCATAAGGGAACATATGATGAATTCCTTGAAACCTTTGATGAGGATCAGTTAAAAAAATATTAATATAAACAAAAAGCCACGGCATCGTGGCTTTTTGTTTATATTGCTGAAAACAGTTTTAACTTTTTTCGGCAAGCTTATACACTGCTCTTCTTCCATACTTCCCCATACCCATGAAACGAATACCGGTATCCGGATTGTTTACAACATAATTGTAGAATTTTTTTCCAAATACTCCGGCCGGACCTCGCTCTATTGTCCATTCTTTTGCATAAACATCCGGAAGTGTAAAGCCATCCGGAAATTTTTCATCGCTGAAATTTCCATGCTTTATTCTGTTAACTGCTTCCTCAGGTGTAAAAATTGTGTTCTCATCAAATATTTGGCTTCTGATATAATCCTGCATGCTCTGATTTTCCCTCTCTGCCATTTCCTTAAGAAGATTATAATGCTCTTCACTTAATGTTAATTTTACAATTGGCATATGTATGCCTCCTTTTTATTATTTTATGTAGTCGGGTACCTTGTCTACAATTTGATTATACATTTAAGGCACCTAAATGTCAAGCACTTTTTAAAAATTTTTTCTGCATAAAAAAAGAGAGGACTTCCCTCTCTTTAATTTATTCAACTGTAACCGACTTGGCAAGATTCCTTGGCTTATCAATAGGAAGTCCCTTTTCATCGGCAACATAATATGCAAGAAGCTGAAGCGGAATCACCTCTATTGACGGAGTTAAAAGCGGAATGGAATCGGGATAGGTAATAACCGTTTCAAACTGTTCCAAATCACCTGCAAGACTTTCGGGAGCAAACACAATAACCCTTGCACCCCTTGCGGCAACCTCAACAAGATTGGAAACGGTTTTGGGAAGCAAATCGCCGTTGCTTATCAACCCTATGCAGACGGTATTTTTTTCAATCAGGCTTATCGTGCCGTGCTTCAGCTCACTTGCCGGATATCCGACACAGTCGATATAGCTGATTTCCTTAAGCTTTAAAGCCCCTTCAAGAGAAACGCCGAAATCAACATTTCTTCCAAGAAAAAAGCACCTTGTTATACCCTTTAGTTCCTTTGCAAGCGCATGCAGCTCATCGGCCTTTGCAATAACCCTTTCGATTTTCTTCGGAAGAAGCTGGCTCATATTCACGGCAATTTCGCTGAACACCTCCGTGCAGGCATTCCGTTTTCTTGCCGTATAAAGGCAAAGAGTGTTCAGCACGGCAAGCTGGCAGGAGAATGCCTTTGTTGTTGCAACGGCAACCTCCGCTCCCGCAAGAGTTAAAATATTATAATCGCTCCTGTTTGCAATCGTACTTTCGGGGACATTAACAATGCTGATTGTTTTTGCCCCCATTTCCTTTGCCAGCTTCAAAGCGGCAAGGCTGTCTGCCGTTTCTCCGCTTTGGCTGATAATAATAACAAGACAGTTTCCATCAATAACGGGGTCTGCGTATCTGAATTCCCCTGCATATTCGGCAAAAGCAGGTATTTTTGCAATCTTTTCAAAATTATACTTTGCAATAAGCCCCACATGATATGCCGAACCGCAGCCAACAATATAAACCCTGTTAAGCGCCTTAAAATCCGCCTCCGTAAACGGAATATCGGAAAATACAGGCTCTCCGTCCTCTGTAACCGCATTAAGAGAGCTTCTGACAACAACAGGCTCTTCATAAATTTCCTTCAGCATGAAATGCCTGTATTCGCCCTTATCGGCGGCATTTTTATTAAGCGCTATTGTTTTAATCTCTTTGTCCGTTTCCTTAAAATCCCGATCAAAAACTCTGATTTTATGTGCAGAAATTTCAGCCGTTTCGCCGTCCTCAAGATAAACAGCCCTATTTGTATAATGAAGAAGCGGGTTTATATCGGAAGCAATAAAGTTTTCACCGTTCCCTGCACCTATAATAAGAGGAGAAGCCTTTTTTGTGCAATACAGAGTATCCTCCTTATCCGTACAGATAATCCCAAGTGCATAAGAACCCTCCAGCAGCTTTACCGTTTTTCGGATTGCTTCAAGCACATCTCCGTTAAAGTTCAGCTCTAATAATTTTGGAATAACCTCCGTATCCGTTTCGCTTTCAAAGGCTATTCCGCTCATTGCAAGACTTTCCCTGATTTCCTTGTAATTTTCAATAATTCCGTTATGAACAACGGCAAAATGCTTTGAGCAGTGCGGATGCGCATTTATTTCATTTGCCTTTCCGTGCGTTGCCCAGCGTGTATGACCGATACCGAGACAGCCTCTTATCTCATAACCGTCAAGCTTTTTTTTAAGATTTCGGATTTCGCCCTTTGCCTTTGCTACACTGAGCCTTTTTTTATCCAGAACCGCAATACCGCCGCTGTCATAGCCCCTGTATTCCAGATCCTTCAGTCCCCGAAGCAATATTCCCGTTGCTTCACTTTTTCCTATATATCCGATTATTCCACACATAAAAAGCTCCTCTCCTGGCAGATATAATAATTATTTAAGTCTTGCAGCAATAATGCTCATGTCATCTTCCTTCTGTCCTTCCGCAACATTAAGCGCTTCTTTCAGAATACGATCGGCTATTTCCTGCGGTGTATTATTCTCAAAGCCCGTTAAAAGTGCCGAAAGCCATTCTCCGCCAAGCTCGGTTATTCCGTCACTCATCATAACAATCAGATCGCCTTTGGTTAAAACAGCCGTTCGCTTGGCAAATTCAATACCCCTTAAAATTCCTGCCGGCATAGAGGTTAATTCACATTTTGTTACCCTGTTTCCTTTAACTATGAAGGTTGCAGGCGCACCCGCCTTGTACAAATCAACCCTTCCCGTAAATAAATCAACAGAAGCACAATCTATTGTTGCAAGGCTTTCCTCGTTTGATTTAACAAGAAGTGCCGAATTAACCACCTTCAGTGCACTGTCAAACCCAAAACCGGCTGACAGAAGACGGGAAAGAAGCCCTGCGCCCATAGCCCCGTCAAGCGCTGCCCTGTTCCCTCTGCCCATACCATCGCTGATAATAAGTATGCTGTGTCCGCGGCTGTCATTAACAAGCTTTATGGTATCTCCGCAAAGCTTTCCTTCCGCACAGTGCTGTGCAAAGCCGATTTCAAAGCTGTAATTGGGTCTTTCGGCAAAGGTAACCATCGTTTCATCCCGAAAATGTGTAACCCGTCCCTTTTCAAAATTTCTTCCGCAGATTTTGGAAATTTCTTTATTGATTTCAGGCTTTGAAAGCGCAACCTCCCTGCCGTTTGTAACAATTTCAATTCTTACCCGGCCGAATTTATCCTCAATAACAGAAATATTCTTAGGATAGATTTCATATTCCCCAAGCAGCCTTCTGATCCTGCCTGCTGCAATATTATCAAAATATTCCGCCTCATCAAATTCCCTTGCAAGATCGGCAAGCATATCGGCAATGGAAAAAAACTGATCCGAGGCAACAACCCGTATTTCATTTGTTTTTCTGTTTATGATTTCTTCGGAAATGTATTCCTCTTTTGTTAAGCTTTCTCTGGCTTTTTCTGCATTTCTTTCGTTTATTTCATTTATTTTTTCCCGAACCTCATTTACACATTCACTTATGTTATTCATGGCAGAGGATGCAAAGCGAAGCCTTACAACAAGGCTTTGACGAAGCGATCCGTCAGGCGCCGTATCTGCGTTTCCGTGAAAAAATTCCTCTATTTTGGAAACAGCCTTATTCGGAATCAGCACAAAAACAAGCCCGGAAGCAATCGCCTCCGCGGAAATATAGATTCCCGACGGACTGCCCGAAGCAAGAGAGAAAAGAACCGTTGAAGCGCAAAAGGATATTGCGGCATTGATTCTTCCGACAGGGCTGAAAAGCGAAGCAAGCATCGTTGAAAAAGCATATGCCCCTGCAAGATACATTGTGTCATTGCTCTGAAGCCCGAGCGCCAATCCAAGGGCAAGCGAAAGAATTGTACCAAGCTGATAGGAGCCGCATTTTGAAGCAAGCAGAATAAAAAGCACTGCCACAATCCTTGCCGGAGAAACGCCGCCGATGCTGAGCCTTGAAAGACTCATAAGAATTACGGAACAGGAAATGATAATGCAGGTTAAATCCGAAACCGGCAAAGCCTTGAATCGGAACCGCCGGAAATTGCAGTTAACAGCCTTGAAGAAAAAGAAGGAGCCACCGAGCCCAAGCAGACTTTCCGCTAAGGTTAAGCCGTACTGTGCCATCATGGCACCCATTTTTACATCCACTACAATTCCTGTTGAAAGAAGCGATAAAAAGGAAATCAGCATCGGCATATACGGCTGATTTTTCATATCGGCAATTGAAACGGCAAATGTTCCGAGTGATACAATCAATATTGCCGCAGCATATCTTGCAAAGCTGTCCGAGCAGAACAGAAGATATCCGAAGGTGCTGCCAAGTGCCGTAAAAATAAAATTATTCTTTTTGGAAACGGAAATCAGAGAAACGGAAAACGGCGAAGCTGTTTTTAAAACCTCACAGCTGCTTAATATAAAGCCAACTGCAAAGTATAAAATTGCCTCTATTATTCTTCTTTGCCTTATTTTTTCCGCCTTTTCGGCAATTTCCTGCTTTTTTCGGGTTACAGTTTTCATTTTTACACATCCGTAAAATAAAATTCTTCTCCCCGTTCAATGTATTATATACATAACAGAATAAAAAAATTGTCGTTTTCGGAAATATAAAAATACAAACAGCCCATTCACTTGAAAAGACATTTGCAAAAACCGATACCGCATCGGTGCTTTTTATATTCGGTGCGATATAGAACAGGAATAATTCGGGCATTTATTGATTAAACAGCTATAAAAAACAGAGGGCGTAAGGAACGCCCTCTGTAAAAATATTATGCAATTTTTATTCTCCGTCGCTGTGTTTTTCAACAAGCTCGGCAAGCATTTTTTCGTGTGATTTTCTGTCTATTTCATATTTGATAGTAGGAATAACCGAAATTGCCATACCGATTGCCGGAGGAATGGAAATAAGGAGCCACATTGCCTTTGCGTAATCCGGATAATCAACAGCAAAGCTTGCACCCTTTTCAAGAGCGGCATTCATTGCCGAAATGTTAACATCCGTATATCCTACTGCTGCATAAACATAAGCGGAAACAATGGAAGAAACGCCTGCCTGAAACTTTGTAATAAAGCTCTGACCGCTGAAGAACACACCGTCAGGACGGAAGCCGTGATGATATTCCTCATAATCTATACAATCCGAAATCATAACAGACTGGCATACGCTGGAGCCGCCAAGACCTGCTCCTGCGCCGAAAATCAGAATACCCAGCAGGATTACCCAGTGCATTTTATCAAGACCTGTGGGATCTATCATATAAATCACAAATATAAGCGCCATCGGAATTGCAGAACCAATGCCGAATACGTTGTAAACCTTTTTGCTGTCATATTTCTTAAGAAGATTCGGGCAAACACCCATTGAAACAAACTGGCCAAGGAAAAATCCACCGCCTATAATGGCAATGATAAGAAGGATTTTCGGGCTGGTAAATGCATTTGCCAAATTACCTCCGCAATAATAATAAGCAAACAGAGTCATTACAACAATCATCATAAGCTGCATCGGAGAACGAAGAATACCGCTGATCAGAATTCTTCTGAAAGGCTTGCAGTTCCACATAAGAGCAAAGCTTTCCTTCATGGTTTTGGTTTCTTCGGAAACAGGCACCTTTTCTCTTGTTCCGATTCCTGCCATTTGGAAAAGAACGGAAGCAATGATTGTAAAAACTATGCCGATAATGATAAACCCTGCCTGTGCGTCAGCTGCCTTCTGAAGCATTCCGTTTACGGCCTGTGAAACCGCAACAATGGAAACAACAACAACGCCGCCTGCAATGGAAGCTACAATTCTTGCAAGAGAAATAAGTGTTGAACGGTCCTTTTCATCCTCGCTCATACGGCTTATAATTCCCCAAAGCGGAATATCACCGACGGTGTAGCTCATTCCCCATAAAATATAGGAAACTGCAGCCCATGCAACAATAAGAACCATAGCCGTGCTGCGGCCCTCTGCCTTTGCAACAGCATAATTTCCGTTGAAAAACGCCACACAGGTGATAAGACAGATAACTGCAGGTGCAAAAATCAGATATGGCCGGCATTTGCCCCATTTTGTTTTCGTTTTATCTACAATACTGCCCATCATCGGGTCATTAATTGCATCCCAGATTCTTGCAATCGCAAAAATCCAGCCAAGAGCAATGGCAGGCAGGCATATTACATTCTGAAAATAGTAATAAAGCCCCGTAGCAACGATATTATAAATCATATTCTGCCCGAAAAGCCCTGCGAGGTACATATTTCGTTCTTTCTTTGTGTAAGTTTTAACTTGTGCCATAATAAATTACCCCCTAATTTGCACACATTTAATTATAATGTAAAAATATCTATTTATCAAGGGATATTGAAAAATTAAGCGGAAAAATAAAAAACACCGCAAAGCAGAAACTGTCCGCCCGCATATAGCGGTTTAAACAATAAAAAACGGGCGGCTGGCAGCCGCCCTCTCAATTATTTATAAATAAAAAGCTTTATTTCAGAATCTCATCAGCAAGGGCTTCCAGCGCTTCTATATCCGTATCCTTCATTACGGATTTGATTGTAACCCTGTTCTCGCAGACGGAAACATTCTTCATAGGCTCTAAAACCGCTGCCATAGCACGGTTTGCAGACGGAGCCCATGAGCCGTTTTCAACAAGCGCAACCGTTCTGTTTTGATAAGCCTTGCTTTTAAGATGATGCAGAAATGCCTCCATTGGCGGGAATACACCGCCGTCATAGCTTGCTGCCAGAAGCACCATTTTTCCGTATTTGAAAGCATCCTCAACCGCTTCTGCAATATCATCCCTTGATAAATCCGAAACAGGAACCTTTTTACAGCCCTTTGCTTCCAGAATTTCCTTAAGCTTTAAGGCTGCTTTTTCCGTATTTCCGTGTATGGATGCATAAGCGATAAATACGCCCTCTGCCTCAACACCGTATGAAGACCAGATATTATAAAGATTGATATAATACTCCAGATTTTCAGATAAAACCGGACCGTGAAGCGGACAAATCATCTGAATATCAAGAGCAGCTGCCTTTTTAAGAAGCGTCTGAACAGGTGCACCGTATTTACCGACAATGTTGAAATAATATCTTCTTGCCTCACAAGCCCAATCCTCGTCATAATCAAGAGCACCGAATTTGCCGAAAGCATCAGCAGAAAAAAGCACCCTTTCGCTTTCCTCATAGGAAACCATAACCTCGGGCCAATGAACCATAGGCGCCATTATAAAGGATAAGGTATGGCGGCCGAGAGAAAGCTTGTCCCCCTCTTTAACAACAAGTTTTGAAACGCTTTCGTCAATATCGAAAAACTGCGGAAGCATAACAAATGTTTTTGCATTTCCAACAAGCGTTACAGACGGATATTTCTCAGTAAGAAGCTTGATATTCGATGCGTGATCCGGCTCCATATGAGAGATAACAAGATAATCGGGTGCCCTGCCGTTCAACGCTTTTTCAAGGTTTTCAAGCCATTCCTCTGTTTTTCTTGCATCAACCGTATCCATCACAGCGATTTTATCATCAAGAATTACATATGAATTGTATGCAATTCCGTTCGGAATAATGTACTGGCTTTCAAAAAGATCCAAATCCTTATCGTCAACCCCGATATATTTAATACTGTCCGTAACCTTAATCATTCGTTTACTCCTCCGTTTTTTTGTGTGAAAATAATTATATTTTTTGCCTGAGCAATGAAAAAACCGAACCTTGGTTAAAATTGGCTGATTTGCCCTTACACATTGCCTAAAATAAAATAACACAATCCTATATTCTTTTCAAGAATTTTTACAAGAATAAAGCCAACTTTTCTCAAAAAAGTCATCTCTTTTACGATTTCATACACAAATATAAAAAACACCCTAAGGAGAATCGTTGTTTTGTGTTAAAAATCCGTATCAACATTTGTGCAGTTTGTTGTTTTTAATCTGTCATCGGAAGCAAAAGTATTGCCCTTGATTTCAATATTATCCGTTGATTTTGCCGTTATACAAGTGCCCTTATACCTTTTAAAGGTGTTATCAAGAATTTTGATATTACTGTGAACCGCGCCCTCGTGAACTCTGTTTTCCGGAAGGATTCTAATCGGGGTTTCGCCGCAGTATTCAAAAACATTATTTTTAATGACAACTTCCTTGCACATTCCGCTTTCGTACCAGCTTGAAGCATCATCGGAAATTAAAATTCCGCTCATGGAATTGCTGTTAAAATGATTGCCCTCAACAACGGTTTTCGGCCTGTTTGTAATAAGAATGGCTCTTGTTGCAATTCTGTTTACCGTATTGTTTTTAAATTCAAGCTCCGGGCAGGCTGAAACATCCTCAATAACATCTCCTACCATCGCATTCTGAACATTATCTAGCCGGATTTCAATTTCATTTTCATGGATAAGCTTAGATGCAACAACCTTTGAACTGCCCTTTTCAAGCATGGATTTAACATCTATAAACGCAATTTCATCATTTACACGGATAGGATTGTAGCCATGCGACTGCTTGTGCATAAATTTAACTGTAATTGTATTGCCTTCAATCCTTGCAATCTTAAAATGCACCCCGTGAACATTAAGGCAGTCATCGCAGGCGCCTTCAAATTTACAATTTGCAACAGAAACCTTGCCGCGGCACATGCAAATCTGAAGAAAATCAGCGGCGGAAGCCATAAATCTGCCGTTTGACGGAGAAAAATCAAGACCGTTCAGCGTAATATTTTCCGTATCCTGCGCCACAAAGGCAAGAGAATAGTTGAAACGCTGTGCAACATTATTCAGGGTTAAATTTTTTGTTTTATCGGAAAAAATTCCTGCATACTGCCTGCGTCTTCCGAAAATGCAATAAGTATCGCCCAATTTGAAGCCAAACGGTTTTAAATAATATATTCGTATTTTTCTGTTTCCAAGGTCCTTAATTTTCAGAGCCGTGCTGACAAGATTTCTTGTTCTTTCAATCGTGTTACAATCCTCGGCCCGAACTCTTGAAAGATGCCACGCAGTTCTGTATGCCTTAAGAATATCAGTAGTATAGCCCGTTCCTACAAAGCAGAATTTTCCTCTTTTAAATTCATACGTGCTTTTTTCATCAACCTCAAAATCAACAAAATGGCGGCCTATATTAATAACCTTTAATTCATGCAAATCGGGATTATCATAATCAATTTCAATATTGCTTATCTCAATATTTTCACAACCCTGAATTGCGGCATTGGTTACCTTTCCGTTTATAACAAACCTTGCACCGCTTCCCTCAAGCTTCAGATTCTTAATATTTTTAAGATTGAAAAGCACCTTTGCCCTGTGGGGAGTTTCACCCGATTTATATTCATTGTCGCCGGCTGTGTTTGTGATATAAAGCATTTCCGTGTCACAGTTTTCGGCATCAACAAAATAATCCCCTGCCTCAAAAACAACCGTTTTTTCAGCCTCTGTTTCAGCAAGCTTTTTAAAAAGGGCCGATAATTCTTTTCCGTTTTCTCGATTTGGTCTGATACCGTATTCAGATGCATGAATAATCATAATTTTCTCCCTTGTTTTTATATCGTACGGGAAACCCGTCACTTAACATTCTATATTTCTATACCTAACTCTTTTATTTTTTCCCTTAAAGCAAGCCAATCCTGAAACGCCGCCTCTTTATTGTTCGGATTTCTTAAAATGGCGGCAGGATGATATGTGCCCATAAAGAGAGTGCCGTTTTTATCAATGAACTGCCCATGCTCCTGCGTAACCTTAAAAGTTGGACTGATCAGCTTCTGTGCCGAAATTCTGCCTACACAAACAACTATCTTCGGTCTGATGACCTTAAACTGCTCACGAAGCCAATACAGGCATATCTCCTGCTCCTCGGGCTTCGGATCTCTGTTTTTTGGAGGGCGGCATTTAACCATATTTGCAATATAAACATTTTTCTCACGGCTCAGATCAACTGCCGCAAGAAATTTATCAAGAAGCTGACCGCTTCTGCCGACAAACGGTTTTCCCTGCAGATCCTCGTTTTCACCGGGGCCCTCTCCGATAAGCATTATATCGGCATCCTCTTTTCCGTAACCGAAAACAACATTGGTTCTGCCCTCGCATAAACCGCATTTTGTACAATTCAAACATTTTTCTCTAAGCTCTTGCAAATTCATTTTCATCACCGATTATAAGTATATCAAATTCCATATTGAAAAACAATCGGAAATGTTATAAAATAGTCAGGGTAATGAAAATAAATTCGGATTATTATGCATTGCCTGACAACAAATAATAAAAAAGAGGTATATAAAAATGGAAAACAATGAAGTTTTAGTTGAAATTTCGGCCCGCCACGTTCATCTTTCACAGAAGGACCTTGAAACCCTTTTCGGTGCAGGCTATGTGCTTACAAAGAAAAAGGACCTTTCCCAGCCGGGTCAGTACGCATGCGAGGAAAGAGTTAAGGTTATCGGCTCAAAGGGCGAATTTCCGGGAATGGCTGTTTTAGGCCCTGTAAGAAATGCAACACAGGTTGAGATTTCATTAACGGATGCACGCTCCATCGGAGTGAACGCTCCCGTAAGAGAAAGCGGAGATATCGCAGGCTCGGGCTCATGTAAACTTGTTGGCCCTGCAGGTGAAATCGAAATTGCAGAGGGCGTTATCGCTGCCAAGCGCCATATCCACGCAACAACAGCAGATGCTGCAAAAATGGGTGTTGAAAACGGCGAAATCGTTTCCGTGGAGATTCCGTCATCCAACGGAAGAAACCTTGTTTTCGGTGATGTAGTTGTAAGAGTTTCCGATTCCTATGCACTTGCAATGCATATTGATACGGACGAATCCAATGCAGCAGGTATGGCACCGAATACAATCGGCAAAGTAATCAAAAACGCATAATACATATACTATTATATAATAGGCATTTGGTACGGACAGGCATTGCCTGTCCGTTTTTTATATATTGACAAGGGAAATTCCTTAATATATAATAGGATAGCAAATTGAAATGCCCTCATAGTTCAACGGATAGAATAAGCCCCTCCTAAGGGTTAGATGTAGGTTCGATTCCCACTGAGGGTGCCAAAAAAGGCAACTGCTCTGCAGTTGTCTTTTTTGCTATATAACAGGAATCGAACACGTGGCTCCGAATTTTGAGCTTTCTGCGAAAAAATTTGGGAGAAAGGTACTGTGTACCTTTCGATAGCAAGAGGAGATTCCCACTGAGGGTGCCAAAAAAAGAACAACTGCTCTGCGGTTGTCTTTTTTGCTATATAACAGGAATCGAACACGTGGCCTCGAATTTTGAGCCTTCGCAAGGAAAGTTTTTTTGTAAATCCTATAAAAAATAATATGTTACTTTTTGTATCATCTTGTGGTTAAACACCCCAAAACACAGCGTTGCAGTACTATATTTTGTAATATTTTGTAAAAAACAGGCCTAAAAGTTACAAAAGGTAAAAATTTATTGCCCATTTTCTAAATATTTTACAAAAAAACGCTTTAACGCTTTACCCTGTAAAATTAAAACACCACAATATCTTGATTTATAAAAAATATTCGACTTTTTATTCCGAAGTCATTTTGTTGATTATGCACAAAAACATAAATTTGATTTGTTTGACACCTTATGCAATTTCCCCTATAATTCCAAGTGCTTTCAGCAATACTAAAGGTAAAGGCAGAATATTCGCTTCTGCTAACAGGTGATTCCTATGTGATTTTACCTGTAAATTCAAACGGCAACCCCATATTGTTACGGCACGGAATATTTTTATATTCCTGCAATTAAAAAGGAGATTAAGATGATTAACGAATCAAGCGTTGCATCCATTAAACACATTTCACGTGTTATTCTTGCAACGGTAATTGCGTTTATTCTTATGGTTTGCATATTTACCGTAACCGCTTTTGCAGGCGAAGCAGGCCATTACAATGTTGTTATCAATGATAACGGCTATGAATACACAATTGCAACAAAGGAAACGGAACCTATCGAAATCCTGAACGAAGCAAACATTAAGCTCGGTTCACACGATAAGCTTAACATCGCCTATTTCAACAGCGGAATAGGCGGAACAATCTACATCAGCAGATTGAACAAAATTTATATCAAGTTTAACAACACGGTTAAAAGCTATGATGTTTATGCCCAAACCGTCGGCGTTGCTCTTGATGAATCCGGCGTTTACAAGGACGGTCTTATAGTTAATTATGATAATGATACCCCCATTCAGGACGGAATGGTTATCACGGTTGACTCCCCCAAGATTGTAACAATTAATGCAGACGGAAAAACCTATAACATCGGAACAGTCAACTCCTCGGTTGCAGATTTACTTGCAGATACGGGAATAACACTCGGCGACAATGATTATACCGAGCCCACATTGGACACCTTTGCTGAGGACGGCATGGAAATCAACGTTTACAGAGTTGAAATAAAAACTGTTACCAAAAACGAAAAAATTGCCCATAAAACAAACATTATTGAAGATAAATCACTTGAAAAGGGCAAAACCAAGATTGAAACAAAGGGTGAGGACGGCGAACGCTCCGTAACTTACAGAATAACTTATATCAACGGCGCTCAGAGTGAAAAAAGAGAAGTTACCTCAACGGTTACCAAATCGCCTGTTACAGAGGTAAAACGGGTTGGCACAAAGGCTGTTGTAATAAAAGATAACGGCGTTGAAAAGCACAACGGAATCTCTGTTGGCTCCGTTATAAGCGGAAGCTATACGCATTATTGTGCATGTGAAATATGCTGCGGCAAGAGTAACGGCATAACCGCCTCCGGCAAAAAGATTACCAACGGAATGGATAATCCGTATTATGTTGCCTGCAACTGGCTTCCTCTCGGCTCAATTATAGAGGTTAATGGTGTAACCTATACGGTTGCTGACCGTGGCGGAAGCGGACTTTCGAGAACCGGCAGAATTGATATCTATACGCCGGAAGGCCATGATGCCGCCAAGAAAAACGGCCGAGGCTCTGCTTCCATTAAAATACTTCGATTAGGTTGGTAAAAAAACAAAAATATCATAGGACACCCTTTGTTAAGGGTGTCCTAAAACTTTATAAACAGCCATTTGACTGCAGGTTAAATAATTCAATTTACAATGAAACGATATATAAAAGGCACTTGGAGTAACCAAGTGCCTTTTGTTCTATTTATTAAACATCACTGTTATGGTTGTACCTTTGCCCGGCTCACTTTTAAGTTTGATTTCGGCATTATGGTAAATCGCCGCATGCTTAACAATTGAAAGTCCCAAGCCTGTTCCGCCGATTGCTTTTGAGTGGCTTTTATCCACCCTGTAAAAACGTTCAAATATGCGCTTCTGCTCTGATTGAGGTATGCCGATTCCGGTATCTCTTACAGTTAATTTAATATGATTGTTGCTTTCACTGAGCATCACATCAACCATGCCGTTATCAACATTATACTTGATTGCATTATCACAGAGGTTATATATCATTTCATCAAGTATTTTTTCGGTACCTGAAACAACAGTGCTTTCGCCTATTAAATTCAGGCTTATGTTTCTTTTATCGGCAACAGGTTTCAGACGATTAATTATATCTGCCGACAGCTTGTATAAATCAACCTCTTCGCTTTCCGTCTGAACATTTTTTTCATCAAGCTCTGATATTTTAATAATATCATTTACAAGACTGATTAACCTTTGCGCCTCATCATAAATTGACGAGGAAAAGTCTGTTATAACTGCTTCCGGAGTGCCGCCGTTTTTCATTATTTCAGCAAACCCCGAAATAGATGTAAGCGGTGTTTTTAATTCATGGGAAACATTGGAAGTGAATTCACGCCTTAGCTGCTCACGCTTAACACTTTCGGTTACATCAATAATAAGAATAACTGCACCGATAACCTTATCACTTTCAAAAACAGGATTTGCAATCAGGCTGTAATAATTGTCGTTTATAACCAAATCGCTCTTTTCACGATTGCCTTCCAAGGCCTTATCCATAACAAAAATAAGATTATCATTGCTTAATGTTACTATATCATCCGGCTGATTTTTGTTTATACCAAGAAGCCTTAAAGCAGAGCGGTTATATGTGAGAAGGTTTCTTTTTCCATCAACAACAATAAAGCCTTCTTTCATATTTTCCGTTATAAGTCTGAATTCCTCCTGCTTATGCTCAGCTTCTTTAATCTGTTTTTCAATCGTTTTCTTTTGCTTTAGAATTTTTTGCAGCAATGGTGCCAATTCATCATACGGCTCATTATCTGAGGGATTATCCAAATCAAGCTCATTAATCGGCTTTATAATTGATTTTGATATTTTTTGTGACAGCACAAAGGACAAAACAATTGCAATAACAAAAACAATGAGGATAGGCTGAATAAGGCTCATTATTATTGCCGCAACGGTATACTGTGTTGTTGAAATCCTTAATACATTGCCATCGTCCATTTTCATTGCATAATACACTGTTTTTTCAGCCAAAGTGTTTGAATAACGGATGCTTTTGCCCTTACCGTTTTTCAGTGCATCAATAACCTCCTGCCTGTCTGCATGATTACCAAGCCCGGCTTCATCAGCAGAGGTATCTGCAATAACATCGCCGTCCGGTGAAATCAAAGTGATTCGTTTGCTGCTGTTGCTGAAATTATTGATATAGCCAAGGCCCTGTTTTTCAACGGCGTAGGCAATATAGCTTGCCTCGCTTTCAAGTTCGCTTTGTAACTGATTTTCAAAATACTGAAACAGAATTCCCAAAATCAACACGATACTTGAAAGCAGAACAACCAGTGCTACTGCCACACTGGAACGGAATATTTTTTTATTCATGATTATCTCCTGTAAACTGATAGCCGATATTTTTTACTGTTTTTATATATACTCCTGCATCCTTGAGTTTTACTCTGAGCTTTCTTATATGAACATCAAGGGTGCGTGATTCATCATAATATTCACCCCAAACTTTTTGAAGCAGTTCATCTCTGGATACCACCTTGCCGTCAGCTTCCAAAAGCACGGATAAAAGCATATATTCCTTATAGGAAAGCTCAATGCTTTCATTTGAAACTTTAATTATATGCTTTTCGAAATCTGCATAAAGTGCACCTTTTTCATAAACATTATTTTTATTATTTGTTTTCTCATAACGGCGAAGAACCGCACGAACCCTTGAAACAAACTCTACCATTCCGAAGGGCTTTGCGATATAATCATCTGCACCAAGATCAAGCCCTGTTGCTGTGTCAAATTCACTGTTTTTTGCCGTTATCATAATAACAGGAATACGATTATATTTTTTATTGTGCTGCAATTTCTGTAATACAGACAGCCCGTCCTCTTCCGGCAGCATAATATCCAGAAGAATAAGCTGAGGTATTTCATTATCCATTCTTTTCCAGAACAGGGACGGCTTATTAAAGCCCTCAATATCATACCCCTCTTTAGTCAGGGCATAGCAAACCAGTTTGCGGATATTATCATCATCTTCAAGAAAAAATATCATAAAATCACCTCAATTGTATTATAGTGCTGCAATGCATATTAATCAACCAAATCTTCCGCTGATATAATCCTTTGTTCGCTTATCTTCAGGATTATTGAACATTTTTTCGGTCTTATCGTATTCCACCATTTCACCCAGCAGGAAAAAAGCTGTTTTATCGGCAATCCTCATTGCCTGCTGCATATTGTGCGTAACAATAATAATTGTATAATCTTTTTTCAGCTCAAGCGCCAAATCTTCAATTTTAGATGTTGAAATGGGATCCAGCGCCGATGTAGGTTCATCCATAAGCAGTATTTCAGGTTCAACGGCAAGTGCCCTGGCAATACAAAGCCGTTGCTGCTGACCGCCGCTTATACTGAGAGCACTCTTTTTTAAGCGATCCTTACATTCTTCCCATATTGCAGCCTGTTTTAAGGAACGTTCCACAATTTCATCCAGTTTAAACTTTGACTTGATGCCGTGTATTCTCGGACCGTAAGCAATATTATCGTAAATACTCATAGGAAAGGGGTTGGGCTTCTGAAACACCATACCAACATTTTTTCTTAAAATATTCACATCAATATCTTTGTATATATCCGTATTATTTATGTAAATACTGCCTTCTATTTTACAATTATCAATCAAATCATTCATACGGTTCAGTGTTTTCAGAAAGGTTGATTTGCCGCAGCCCGACGGTCCGATCAGTGCAGTAATCTGCTTTTCGGGTATTTCTATATTAATATTCTTTAAAGCCTGATTTTCACCATACCATAAATTGAGATTTTCAGTTTTTATCATATCTGTCATTCTTGTTCCTCCTGAAACTGTTAATCCATAATATTGCTGTTGATATATATTTTTTCTTTAAAAACAGCCTTTACGCCTTTGCAGTCGGCAGTACAGTAGATTTTTGATTTTGAAATATATCTAAGCTTAAAACGAACATCGGGATAGACCTTTTTTGCACTGTTGCATATTACGGAAAAATCCGGTTTCAGTTTGCGGACAAGGTAAGAAGATGTAGAGCCGATATATCCATGATGACCGACTTTAAGCAAATCCACCTTGCCAACCTTATCGGCGATTCGTTTTTCACCGCCGTTTTTATAATTCATATCACCTGCTAAAAGTGCCTTTAATCCATTAGCCTCAACCAAAGTTACAACACTATTGACATTTTCACCAAACTTAAGTTTCGGCTTTTTGTAGCTGCCGTTAAAAAACGTAATATTAAATTCCCCAAGCTTCAGCTTGTAATTTTCAAATTCTTCAATAACAGGAATATTTTTATGATTGAGCGCATTTTTCATTTGCAGATAAACCTCTGTATTATCCCAACGTTTACGCTCCATTATAAAAATATTTTCCTCATGATAAGGCTTTAAAAACGCCTTTTTCACAATAATATTCGGGTGATTTATAACAGTATCAAATCCGCCGATATGGTCAGAATGGCAATGTGTGCCGAGAATAAAATCCAGTGTAACTGTGCCATGGCTATCCGCACAGTTTTTCAACAGATAATCACATACCTCTTTTTCATAGCCTTTTAGTTTTAAATGGGGCTTGTCAGCAGGATAATCTGTATCCTCTGCGGCATCAATCATTGCAAAGCGGCCATCGCTTTCAAGAAGTATGCAATCTGAATGTCCGGTATTTAAAAAATGAATTGAACTGCTCATAATTCGTTCTCCATATAACACATTATGTTTTCATCATTTGAACAAATAATTCTGTCTGCCATTGATTTGATTTCATCACAGGCATTTGAAACAGCATAGCGTTTTTTTGCAGTTTTAAATGCCGTAATGTCATTTTTGCTGTCGCCGATTACAATTACATCATCTAAATTATAGCCTGCTGCACGGCAAAGTTCCAGCAAGCCTGCACCTTTATTAATGCCTTTGTTCATGATTTCAAGATTATTATTCATTGACGAGGTGACTTCAATATTCTTAAATTCACTGCCAAGCCTGTCAAGGCATTCCAGCCTTTCATCATTATTTCTGAAAAAAACATCAAACATTTCTATCTTATACAAATCAGAGTCAAGCAGCTTTGACAGATTGCTGACGGTTTTCCTGCTCTTGTACATTTCGGGAATAAAATCCCGGTCAATTTTATAATACGTAAAATGCTCATCGGAAAATTTTTCTTTTTCAACAAACGGTGTTTTATTTGCATAAAGCTCAATAAAAGTTTCATATGAATTTAAAATATCAAAGATCTGCCTTGCTGTATCTTTTTCAATGGGATAATAATAGATTGTTTTCTTGTTTGAATCATCAATTCCGGCTCCGTTTGAATACACAAAATAATCTATATATCCGCTGCTGCGAAGCTCAGCAGGAATTTCATAAAAAGTTCTTCCCGTTAGAACTGCAATTTTAATGCCCTTTTTATAAAGCTGCTTTATTGCAGCTAAATTCTCCTTGCTTATGCTTGTATCACTGCAAAGGAGTGTACCGTCAAGATCTGTTGCGATTACAGGCTTCTGTTTTCTCTTTTTCTTTATCTGAATAAGATACCGTTCAACGGGATATGTCCATATAGTGGGAATATTGATTATAATCAATTTTGAAACCGCTTCAATAACAAGGTTTGAAATTCCCTTTGCCGCAATAACAGAGCCAAATATACTTCCTATCCATGAACTTACCAATATATTGAAAACTGCCAATACAAAATAAAGCACAGAACTGTAAATGGGGTTAATATCGGAATGGAAGGTTATTTTTCTGTTAATCAGATATGCCGCAATATATCCTATTGTTGTGGATATAAGATATGAAAACAGATAGCCTTTATATTTTATTCCAAGCAATGATAGTATTGCATGATCGGGCAAGGGCTCTGCATTCAATGATCTAAACACAAAATAAAGCAGTATCAGATATGAAATTATATCCATCGCTGAAGTTATGATAACGGTAAGGTTAAACTTGATAAACTTCCACAGTTCGGGATGCTTTTGCGTAAAACTTTCATTCATCGGCAGATTTCTTCTTTCTGTGAATCACAAAACGGTTTAATGGATATGTCCATATTGTGGGTACGGTCATAACTACAATCTTTGTTATCATTTCCACAAACACATTATTCCAGCCCTTGTTTGTTACCCAAGTACCGAGGAATGAGCCGAACCAAGTGTTGAATATAATTGTAAGCAACACCATCAAAACATATATAATAGTTGAAAAAACGGGATTGGTATCTGCTTTGAAGGTCAGTTTTCTGTTCATGATATAAGCGGCAGCATATCCGATTACTGCAGATATTGCATAAGAATACATATAGCCCTTATATTCAATGCCTAAAAACGCAAGAAATGCATTATCAGTAACAGGCACTTCATTTAAAGACTTAAACACTGCGTACTGCAAAAACATAAATACCGCAATCTCAAGAACCGATGTACTTGCACCTGTAAAAGTAAACTTTATAAATTTCCATATTTCCGAATGCTGTTTTGTGAATTTTTTTAATCTGTCTATCATTTGCTTTTATCCTCATCTTTCATATAAATAATTGCAAAAAGAGTTGATAAAATAATAATCCCGGCAAGTATGCAAAGCATATAGCCGCTGAATCCGATAACGGACAATTTTCCGAAGTTGCTTTGAATCATTATAATACCAACAATAAATGTAATTACGGATACAGACAAACTTATATAAAACTTTTTTACTGTCATCGTATTCACCCTTCTGTTATTTTTCCTTTCGCTTTCTGAGAGCCCTGCCGGCAAGCTTTGCCGTTAGATTTATAATAAAGGTTAATGTCATAAGAATAAGCGCAATGGAAAAGGCAATCTCAAATTCGCCGCGTTCTTTTGCATACATATAAAGTGCTACTGTCAGTGTTGAGCCCGCTTTTTCGGGAAGAAAGCTTTCAAAAATATAAAAGATATTATTAGCCATTCCTGCCGTAAATAACAGTGCCGCACTTTCTCCGATGATTCTGCCTATTGATAAAATACAGCCCGTTACAATTCCGTTGACTGCACTGGGCAGAACCACCGTGCGTATCATATGCCATTTTCCTGCACCAAGCGCCAAAGAGCCCTCACGATAACTGTTTGGTATCGTTTTCAGACTCTCCTGTGTTGTTCTGATAATGGTAGGCAATGTCATAATAACAAGGGTAAGCGCACCTGCTATCAGGCTTGTTCCCAGAGAACAGAACTGAACAAATATCAGCATTCCCACCAAACCGTAAATAATGGACGGTATTCCCGATAATGTTTCCGTTGCCGATTCAATTATTTTTACAAATCTTTTGTTTTTTGCATATTCATTAAGATAAATTGCTGCTCCTACGCCAAGCGGAAGCGCAAAAACAAGCGTTATCAGAATAATATAAACCGTATTCAGAATATTCGGCAGAATACCCACTGTATCGTTAACAAGACTTGGCGCTGATGTCAGAAATTCAAACGAAAGCCCGGGCAATCCCCTGTAAAAAATATACCCGATTATCCCGGACAGCATTAAAATAATTAAGCCTGCAGAAAGATAAACAAGTGTATTCAGCAAGGCGATTTTTATTTTTCTTTTTTTTGATATTTCATTCTTCATACTGCTTACTCCGTATTCTTTTTCACAGTTAAATTCAGAATAATGTTGATTGCCATAATAAAAATAAACAAAACCAATGCAATAGAAAACAGCGCCTGTCTTTGTAAGCCTGAAGAATAAGACATTTCACTTGCAACTGCCGTTGTAAGGAAGCGTACACTTTTGAATATACCCGGCATATTTGCCACATTGCCGGCTACCATCATAACCGCCATTGCCTCGCCGATAGCTCTGCCGATACCCAAAACAACAGCGGTGACAATTCCGCTTTTTGCCGCAGGAAGAGTCACTTTGAAGATTGTTTCTGTTTTTGTTGCTCCAAGTGCCAGTGATGCCTCTTCATATTCTTTAGGCACTGCACTTATTGCTGTTGCCGATACGGAAATAACAGACGGCAGAATCATAACCGCCAGCACAAGAATTGCCGAAAACAGATTTGCTCCGTCCGGAAGATGAAATGTTTTTCTAACCAAAGGAACAATAATAATCATACCCAAAAGGCCGTAGACAACAGACGGTATGCCTGACAGTAAATCCACGGCACTGCCGGCTGCCTTTGCTATTTTGGGCGGTGCAGTTTTTGCAATAAAAACTGCACACATGATGCCAATCGGCACACCAATAACAACCGCACCTAAAGTTCCGTAAACGGATGACATTATGAAAGGCAGTATTCCGTACGATGCAGGCGTTGCTGTTGAGGCCCATTTGCTGTTGAAAAAGAAATCCGCAAAACCTATTTCCTTTATCGCCGGCAATCCGTTTATGATTAAAAATACTGTGATCAGAAGCACAAAGCCTATTACAAGGAAACCGCATACAGTGAATATAAGCTTAACTGCTTTTTCAACCGCATTCACTTTATTTTTAATACTTTTCATTGTGATACCTTATTTTTTTACAGGAACTGCTCCTGCCTTAACAATCCATTCATCTGCCTGACCGTTTACCGCAAAGTCAAAGAAGCCTTGAGCTGACTTACTGAGCTGTTCACCTTTTCTGGTAACAAATACAAAGTTGCGCTGAATTTTATATTCTCCGTTCTGAATGGTTTCGGTTGTCGGTGCTGTACCCTCAACCTTGACAGCCTTAACAGTATCCCCAACAGAGGCAAGAGATGCATATCCGATAGCATTGGGGTTAGAAGATACTGTCTGCACCACATCACCTGTTGAAGTCAGTTCCTGAGAATACTTACATAAATCCTCTGTACCCGTGATTGACTCAAAGCCGTCTCTTGTGCCTGAGGCTGCTTCTCTGCCGATTAAAACGATAGGCGCATCTGCACCGCCGAGTTCTTTCCAGTTCGTGATTTCTCCTTTGTAAACACCTGCAATCTGCTCAATCGTTAAATCCGCAACCGCATTTTCATTGTTTACAATAACGGCAATACCGTCAATGGCAACAACGGTTTCATCAAGGTTTGCTTTTTCCTCATCCTTCAGATTACGGCTTGCAAGACCAATATCACATCTGCCTTCGGCAACAGCCTGAATTCCGGCACCCGAACCTGTAGGGTTATAGGTAACTGTTACATCTGTATGATCTGCCATATAAGACTCGCTGAGATAGCCGATTACCTTTTCCATTGATGTTGAACCATCGGTTGATACAGTCTGCTTGCTATTCTGCGGATTAGTAGCTGCACCCTTGCAGCCTGCAAAAATTCCGATAATTAAGCAAACGCCTGCCAACACACCGATTACTCCGATAATTATTTTTTTCATACTTTTTATCCTCCAAAATTTTCTGTACCTCAGTACAACCAAAGTATACAGCCCCGTATGTTAATTCCGAAAGCAGATTTATGTTAAGCCTGTGTAAAATGAACAAAATTCTGCTGAATAAATAAATTCGTAAAAAAAGAGCAAAAAAAATCATAACCGCCGATTGACCCGGTAGTTATGATTATATATTTATTACTGTTTCTGTTGAGAAATACACTTGTCCTGTATTTCTCATATTTTTCGCCCATCCCGGTGTTCCATCGGATATGCTGCATTCCTTGCCGGTTCCGTTGATGATTTTTCTGTTTCAAAATATTCTTTGGTGTCTTTTCTTTGAATTCGGCACTGCATCTGCTTTTGAATATAGATATCCCCTGACATTTCGTTTTTTACCGCCTGCCTAGGGGATTATGCCATTCTGACTTACAAACTTTATTTTACAAGTTCCGAAAGAAAAAACAGCATAGTCAAACTATGCTGTCAATCTTAAATCAAAGGCATACCGTGAGCATCCGCTTTATCAAGGGTGCTCTATCGGGAAGCTGTTTATTAATTGCTGATTTCCTGAAGCTCGCAAATCAGGGTTTTTGAGCCGTCCTGCTGTGTAACAAGCTTGCGTGTATCGTGAACAAGGGCCGTTCGTGCACCCTTTGCCTTTATTCTGTATGTAATCTCGGCTTTGCCGCCCTTGGAAACCTGCCCTGTTATTTCCTTTTCAAGCTTTGCCGAATCATCAATCAGCCTGCCGAAATCATTGCCGAAGCGGTTTTCAAATTCATCTCTTGAATAGCCGATCAGACGGACAAAATCCCCGCTGATATAATCGGGAACGAACGGTTTTTCCAGACTGGCAAAGAAAATTGCACCGGCTAGGTTTTCAAGCAGATTTATAAGCTTTTCGTTTGCCCTGTCTGCTCTTTTTTCAGCCTCTTTATTTTTGGTTATATCAATGAAAACAGCCTGAAAAACAGGGCTTCCATCTTCATCATACCGCTGAACGGCTGCACTGCAGTTGCACCAGATGAATTTATCTCTGTGTTTCATTACCCTGTATTCCAGATCAAGACCTTCGCCTGTTGCCATTGCTCTGCCGATGGCCTGATAAACAATCGTTTTATCATCGGGATGAATCAACTCATCAAGCCTGTATTCGCGCTGGCTGCAGCTTTCAACCGTTGTTCCGAAAAGGCGGGCGCAGGTTTCATTAATATGGATAACATCAAAGTGCATATCCGGCGTAACTTTAAACAGGCACACACCGCCTGCAACAAGCTCTATAAGGCTGTTTGCGGCATTTGCCTTCTGCTCTAATTCCTTTTTCTTTTCCCTGCTTTTTGAAACATCGGCAAAAACAAGCCTGCAAAGGGTTGATCCCTCATAATTTTTTGCGGAACAGTGGATAAAAACAGGCTCTTTTTCCGCATTTAATATGTCAAAATCTATGTAAACGTACTTTGAATCCTTTTTGCAGATTTTTTTAAAAACATAATCTCTGTCTACAGGTTTTAAAATATCTCTTAAAAATAATTTCCCCTGCTTTATTTTTGAAGGATGAATTCCTGCAAATTCGGCAAAATGGCTGTCGCAGTCAATAATTTTAAAGTCCTGCGCTTTGTCAACCGTGCAGTTCAGAAATTCAACCTCATATGAATTTTCGCTGACTTTGTTTTCCATCACAATTCATTGGAACCCCTTTTGTATTGCTGTGATGCACAGGGCAGAGGCTTATACTGCCGTCTGCGCATACCGTGCTTATATATCTCTATGACACAGTATAACATATTATTAAAAAAAATGTAGCTGTTAATCAGAATTTTACAAATTATTGACTAAAATTTTAGATTTTCTATATGCAAAACAATTTCTTTATGCTATTATATTTAAAATGTATTTAACTGCATTATTATGTGTTTATAATTTTAAACAAGGAGAACTAAAATATGGCTAATGTATTTCGAGTTTATGTAGAAAAGAAAGCAGGAAACGATATTGAGGCTCGCCACATTCTTGAAGATTTAAAAACAAATGTTGGCATTAAAGGCATTGAAAAGTTAAGAATTATTAACCGTTATGATGCCGAAAGAGTTTCCGAAACGGAATTTGCCCGGGCTGTTCAGGAAATCCTTTCGGAGCCAAACCTTGATAATGTTTATGATGAAATTGATATTCCGGATGGCTGGCGTTATTTTGCAACTGAATTCCTTCCGGGGCAGTATGATCAGAGAGCAGACAGCGCTGCACAGTGCATTCAGCTTTTAACAGCAGGTGACCGTCCTGTTGTTTCAAGTGCAAAGGTTATCGCCGTCAAGGGCAATATAAGCGATGAAGAATTTGATAAAATCAAAGCCTATATCATTAACCCCGTTGAATCAAGAGAGGCATCCATGGAGCTGCCGGAAACGCTTGATATTTCATCCGACGTGCCTGCCGATATTGTTCGCATTGGGGGCTTTATTGAAAAATCCGATGAGGAGATTGCAGAATATCATTCGGCAATGGGCTTTGCCATGAGCGTTGCCGATTTATGCTGGGTTCGTGATTATTTCAGAACAGAGAAAAGAGACCCCAGCTTAACAGAGCTTAAAGTTATTGACACCTATTGGAGCGACCATTGCCGCCATACTACCTTCAGCACAAAGCTTGATACGATTGAGATTGAGGACGGAAGATACAAAAAGGCCATAGAGGATGCGCTTAACCAGTATTTTGAAATCAGAAAAGAAGTATACGGCAACAGGGAAAAAGATGTTTGCCTTATGGATATGGCGTGTATCGGAACCAAGGTGCTTAAAAAACGCGGACTGATTACAAACCTTGACGAAAGTGAAGAAATCAACGCCTGCTCTATAGAGGTGCCTGTTGTTATTGACGGCAGAACAGAGCAGTGGCTTGTTCAGTTTAAAAACGAAACACATAACCACCCAACAGAGATTGAACCCTTCGGCGGTGCGGCAACCTGCCTCGGCGGTGCTATCCGCGATCCGCTTTCGGGAAGAGCATATGTATATCAGGCAATGCGTGTAACAGGCTCGGGCGATCCTACAACTCCGTTTGAAGAAACGCTTGATGCAAAGCTTCCGCAGAAGAAGATTACAACCGGTGCTGCCCAGGGCTATTCAAGCTATGGTAATCAGATTGGCCTTGCAACCGGTCAGGTAACAGAGCTTTATGATGACGGCTATGTTGCAAAAAGAATGGAAATCGGTGCAGTTATCGGCGCATCACCAAAGGAAAATGTTATCCGTGAGGTTCCGCAGGACGGTGATATTATCGTACTTCTCGGCGGACGTACGGGCCGTGACGGCTGCGGCGGCGCAACCGGCTCATCAAAGGCGCACAACAGCTCTTCAATTGAAACCTGCGGTGCCGAGGTTCAGAAGGGTAACCCGCCTACAGAAAGAAAAATTCAGAGATTGTTCCGCAATCCCGCTGTATCCAGAATGATTAAAAGATGCAACGATTTCGGAGCAGGCGGCGTATCCGTTGCTATCGGTGAGCTTGCGGACGGTTTGAATATTGATTTGGATAGAGTTCCTAAAAAATATGACGGCCTTGACGGAACAGAGCTTGCTATTTCCGAATCACAGGAAAGAATGGCAGTTGTTCTGAATAAAGAGGATGTTGATAAATTCATCGCACTTTCAAATGAAGAAAATTTAGAGGCAACTCCCGTTGCGGTTGTTACAGATACCAACCGCCTTGTCATGATGTGGAGGGGCGATAAAATCGTTGACTTAAGCCGTGATTTCTTAAACACAAACGGTGTAACGCAGCACGCAGATACAGTAATTGCCGCTGTTGATGAAAATGCAAATTACAGAAACGCTGTTCCTGCTGAGCTTGAAGATAAGAGCATTGCCGAAGCGCTTAAAGCAAACCTTTCCAGACTTGAGGTCTGCAGCCAAAAGGGGCTTGTTGAACGCTTTGACTCGTCAATCGGTGCCGCAACAGTTCTTATGCCGTATGCAGGTAAGTATCAGCTTACACCAGAAGAAGCAATGGTTGCTAAAATTCCGCTTCTTGAAGGTGAAACAGACACGGCAACCGTTATGTCCTACGGCTTTATTCCAAAGCTTTCACGCTGGAGCCCGTTCCATTCCGCTGCCTTTGCAGTAACCGAATCTCTTGCAAAACTTGCCTGCGTTGGCTGTAATCCTGCTGAAGCAAGACTTACATTCCAGGAATATTTTGAAAGATTGAATCAGGATCCGAAGCGCTGGGGCAAACCTACTGCTGCACTTCTTGGCGCTATCTCGGCTCAGGTTGGCTATGGCACCCCGTCTATCGGCGGTAAGGACAGTATGAGCGGTTCGTTCAATGAGCTTGATGTTCCGCCTACCCTTGTTTCCTTTGCAGTCGGTATGAGTGAGGCTTCAAAAACGGCTTCTGCCCAGTTTAAGCGTGCCGGCTCTAAGGTTGTTATGGCAGAGCTTCCTATTGATGCGAAAACAGATCTTCCTGCTTATGAGCAGGCAATGGCATTTATGGTCGCTGTTTATGAGGGTGTAAGAAACGGCAGCATTCTTTCCGCAAGCGTAGTTAAAGAGGGCGGTGCTGCTGCCTGCATATGCAAAATGGCATTCGGCAATAAAATGGGCTTTACCTTTGCACAGAACCTTGATAAGGAAACCTTATTTGCAGCAAAGCAGGGCAACATTGTTCTTGAGCTTGCAGCAGGTGCAGAATTTGAACATGCAGCTGAGCTTGGTACTGTAAATGATAACGGCGTATTTATTATTGACGGCGAGGTGCTTACGGTTGATGAGCTGATTGAAGCATGGACCGGTAAGCTTGAGGGTGTATTTCCGACAGACAGCAGGGCAGATGCGGATATGCCGTATGAGGTTCCTCTTTATAAGGAACGTTCCATTTTTGTTGCTAAGAATAAGGTTGCAAATCCAAAGGTATTTATTCCTGCTTTCCCGGGCACAAACTGTGAAATAGATACAGCAAGAGCATTTGAAAAAGCCGGTGCCGAAGCTGAAATTCTTGTTGTAAACAACCTTTCTTCAGCTGCAATCAATGAAACGATTGATAAAATGGTTCAATTAATAAATGAAAGCCAGATTGTTATGCTTCCCGGTGGCTTTTCGGGTGGTGATGAGCCTGAAGGTTCAGGTAAGTTTATTGCTACAACCTTCCGTAATCCTAAGGTTCGTGAGGCTGTTTCAAAGCTTCTCAATTGCCGAGATGGTCTTATGCTTGGTATCTGCAACGGCTTCCAGGCGCTCATTAAGCTTGGTCTTGTACCTTACGGTGAAATCCGTGAAATCAAGCCCGATGATCCGACCCTTACATTTAATACAATCGGCAGACATATTTCTTCAATGGCTTACACTCGTGTTGCAAGCACAAAATCGCCTTGGCTTTCGGGTGTAGAAGCAGGTGATATGTTTGCTATCCCGATTTCACACGGCGAGGGCAGATTTGTTGCAAACAATGATGTTATGAAAAAGCTTATTGAAAACGGTCAGGTTGCTACGCAGTATGTTGATCCGAACGGAAATCCGGTTGCCGATATGCCGTTTAACCCCAACGGCTCTGTATGCGCAGTTGAGGGTATTACTTCTCCTGACGGAAGAGTGTTCGGTAAAATGGGACACAGTGAAAGAAAGGGAGAAAACCTTTATGCAAATGTTCCGTTTGAAAAGGATATGAAAATATTTGAAAGCGGCGTAAAATATTTTAAATAAATTTTTTAAACCTGTCTGCCTCCCTTGTTAAAGGGAGGTGGCTGCACATCGTGCAGTCGAAAGGATTCTATACGGTTCGTCGGGAACGCCGAACCCTACAGTTTTAAATTATTTACATATTTTAGGGAGGACAAAAAAATGAAATATGTAGTTGTTCTTTATGACGGCATGGCAGATTATCCTGTTCCTGCGCTTGACGGCAAAACACCTATGATGGTTGCCAAAAAACCGAATCTTGATTTTCTTGCGCAGCGTGCCGAGGTTGGCCTTGTGCGTACGGTTGCCGAGGGTTTAAAGCCCGGTTCCGATGTTGCCAATATGAGTGTTATGGGCTTTGACCCTATGAAATATTACACAGGCAGAAGTCCGCTTGAGGCTGCTTCAATCGGTATTGATATGAAGAAAACGGATGTTTCCTTAAGGTGCAATCTTGTTACGCTTTCCGAGGATGATAAGCCTTACGAGGAAAAAACAATTGAGGATTACTGCGCCGATGATATTTCAACGGAGGAAGCAGAGGAAATTATTAAAACAATTGAAGAAGAGCTTGGAAACGAGATTTTCAAATTCTATTCGGGTGTTTCCTACCGCCATTGTCTTATCTGGGATAACGGCACAACCGATTTGGGTAAAATGACCCCTCCGCATGATATTACGGGCAAGGTAATTACAGATTATCTTTCAACAAGCGAAAATGCAAAGCCGCTTATTGAAATGATGAAAAAATCCTATGATATTTTAAAGAATCATCCTGTTAATCTTGCAAGAAAGGCAAAGGGCAAGCGCCCTGCAAACTCAATCTGGCTCTGGGGCGAGGGCACAAGGCCTGCATTCAGCCCGTTTGAAGAGGTTACCGGCATTAAGGGCGGCGTTGTTTCCGCTGTTGATCTTATTAAGGGTATCGGCGGCTGTGCTGAAATGGAGGTTGCCGAGGTAGAGGGTGCAACCGGCTATATAGATACCAATTTTGAGGGCAAGGCAAAAGCCGGCCTTGATATTCTGGAAAGAAATGATCTTGTTTATATCCATTTTGAAGCTACGGATGAATGCGGCCACCGAAACGAGCCTGAAAACAAGGTTCGTGCTATTGAAATGATAGACGAAAGAGTGCTTCCGATTCTGTTTGAGGGACTTAAGAAATATGATGATTATAAGATTATGGTGCTTCCCGATCATCCAACCCCTATCGTAACCAGAACGCATGCTTCCGATCCTGTTCCTTATCTTATTTATCATAAGAATAAGGAAGTAAAAGGTGTAGAAACTATAAATGAGGAAACAGCATCAGCCACAGGCAATTTTATTGATTTCGGCCCCGGAATTATGAAGCATTTTATTGAGGACTGATAAATGAAAAGTTTATCTAAAATATTTATTTGTATTTTATCTGCTGCAATTATATGTTCACTTGTAGGATGCAGCAGCAAAGCAGCGGACGACAATGAGATAACAAGCGATGTTGCCGGTAATAACGTTGGTATGCTCAGTCATGAAAGCAAAGATATTACAGAAGCAACGGAACCCATTGAGCCTGTAATAAAGCCAACTGAAAAAGCTGCAGAAAATACAACTGCCCCTGTTATAAACATATCAGAAGAGCAGGCAAAAAATATAGCATATGAAGCACTGAAAAAAGAATATGCAGATGCAAAAACCAGCGTAGCCGGTGTTGATTATACTGCTTTTAAGTTCAGGTTTATTGAACTTTATAGTCCAAGTGATGACGTTTGGTACAATACGATTGATTCCATAAAGGAAAGCGGCCATTCGTACTATCATATTGATTTTCGTAATACGAATGAACTATGTGACATAGCATATTATTATGTTGATGCTTTTAACGGAAAAGTGCTTGGAAGCGGATATATGGCAGACTGATTTATATAAAGTTTAATTAAACGTCATTTCAAAAATTAAGGAGGATTCATTATGAAGTTAGATACAATATGTGTTCAGGGTGCTTATAAACCGAAAAGCGGCGAACCGAGAGTAGTTCCCATTGTTCAGAGCACAACCTTTAAATATGATACAAGCGAGGAAATGGGCGACCTTTTTGATTTAAAGGCAACCGGCTATTTCTATTCACGCTTACAGAATCCAACCTGCGATTATGCTGCCGCAAAAATTGCACTTTTAGAGGGCGGCGTTGCCGGAATGCTTACCTCATCGGGGCAGGCAGCAAACTTTTATGCTGTTTTCAACATTGCGCAGGCAGGCGATCACGTTGTTTCAAGCTCTGCTATTTACGGCGGCACATTCAATCTTTTCAATGTTACCATGAGAAAGCTTGGCATTGATTTTACATTTGTTTCTCCAAGAGCAAGCAAAGAAGAAATTCAGACTGCCGTTCAGCCGAATACAAAATGCATCTTCGGCGAAACCATCTCAAATCCAAGCCTTGATATTCTGGATATAGAGCTGTTTGCCGAGGTTGCTCATGAAAACGGCATACCGCTTATTATGGATAACACCTTTGCTACACCGATAAACTGCCGTCCGTTTGAATTCGGCTGTGATATTGTTACCCATTCCACAACAAAATATATGGAAGGTCATGCCTCAACCATCGGCGGCGCTATTGTGGACAGCGGCAGGTTTAATTGGGAACAGAATGATAAATTCCCGGGTCTTACTACGCCGGATGAAAGCTACCACGGTGTAACCTATTCCAAGGATTTCGGCGAGGCCGCCTATATTACAAAGGCAACTGTTCAGCTTATGAGAGATCTTGGCTCCATTCAGGCACCGAACAATGCGTTTCTTCTGAATGTAGGTCTGGAAACGCTCTCTTTAAGAATGGCACGTCATTGCGAAAATGCCAAAAGAGTTTCAGAATACCTTAAGGATAACGAGAAAATTACTTGGGTTAAATGTCCTATGCTGGAGGGCGATGCACAGTATGATATTGCGCAGAAGTATATGCCGAACGGTACCTGCGGTGTTGTTTCTTTCGGTGTTAAGGGCGGAAGAGAAGCAGGCGTTAAGTTTATGAACAGCTTAAAGCTTGCCGCTATCGTAACCCATGTTGCCGATGCACGCACCTGCTGCCTGCATCCCGCATCATCAACGCATCGTCAGCTTACGGATGAAGAGCTTGCCGAAGCAGGCGTAACCGCCGATCTCATCAGATTTTCCTGCGGTATTGAGGCTGCAGAGGATATTATTGAGGATATTCAGCAGGCATTAGACCAGATTTAATATAATATGTATATAAAAACATATCGGCTCCCTCTGATGAGGGAGCAGTCAACGAATGTTGACTGCGGGAGAGATTAACGGAAGAATACAAACAATATCGTTCTCTCCCTCCGTTTGCTCCGCATCCACCTCCCTCATCAGAGGGAGGCTGTTTTTTTATATTTTTATTTTTTCTTTACTTTTCCATTACTCCATTTGAATTTTGTTGTTATTTAATATACTTAACGGGTTTATCTTATGCGTTTAATATGTTAAAATACTGAAAGGGAGTGATATTGATGGAAACGATACTGGTCTGCGATGATGATAAAGCGATTCTGGATTCAATCGAAATTTATCTTAAGCTGGAGGGCTATAATGTTCTTAAAGCAGAGGACGGCCTACAGGCACTTGAAATCATTGAAAAAAATGAAATTCATTGCCTTGTGCTTGATATTATGATGCCGAGAATGGACGGGCTGCAGACAACGCTGAAAATCAGGGAAAAGCATAATTTTCCGATTATTATGCTTTCAGCAAAATCGGAGGACACGGATAAAATTGCCGGTCTTGGCTTCGGTGCCGATGATTATGTTACAAAGCCGTTTAATCCGCTTGAGCTTGTTGCAAGGGTTAAATCTCAGATCAGAAGATATATTTCCTTTTCGGGCTTCGTTAAAAAGGATACCCAGATTGTTACGGGCGGTCTGATTGTTGATACAGATGCAAAAACCGTTTCGGTAGACGGCGAAAGCGTAAAGCTTACTGCAACGGAGTATATGATTCTTGAATATCTTTGCAAAAATCTGGGCAGGGTGCTTTCTTCGGGGCAAATATATGAGGCTGTCTGGAATGAACCTTCCTTCCGTTCGGAAAAAACCGTTACGGTACATATTAAAAACATAAGAGAGAAGATAGAAATTAATCCGAAAGACCCGAAATATATTAAGGTGGTGTATGGTCTTGGATACAAAGTGGAAAAAATTTAAATACAGCAGCGGAAATAAGCTGCTTTGCGTTTTGCTTGCGCTTCTGATGGTTGCGTGCTTAATGAGCAATGCTGTTCAGCTTGCAAAAGCTTTCTCTTTTTACGGGGAGGATGTTTTAAAGAAGGATACAATAAGCTTTTACGAAACCTATCCTTTTTGTAATCTGTTAATGGAAAATCTTAGCTCTATTCAGTATGATTTAACAAGTGATGAAAGAGCTAAAGAAAAACAGGATTATATTGACAGCTTTTATAAAGCTTACAAAAAGGCCGAGAAAGAAAATCAATTAAGCTCTGTCAATATTCGCGGTGTTTTCTCAGATTATGAATATACAGATGACGGCGAATATGAAGCAATTTATGCCGATTACTCCGGCGAACCTTATGTAATTGGTGTGCTTGAAGACGGCAGAAGCTTTTACAAGGGTGATGATGGGTATTATTATACAAAATATATGATGTATGATAATCATCGTCTTAATGATGCAAACGATGAGATAGACGGCGTAAATTTTGGTCGTGATGAGAATACCGTTCGCGGTATAGTAGAAAATTATTATAACAGCAATTATGGGGATGATAACTACTTTAATTACAGAACGGATTACGCCTCTTTGAAAAATATTCAGTTTTATGCTGTTCATGAGGACGGAACGTTAATAACGAATGTTGATACAGATACGAAAGCATTTATTCAAAGTGTCAGAAACGGAGAGGGCGATTCCATTGCCTATGAACCGAAGGGTTGTTATGCCAGCGGTGGTTTAACACATTTAACTGATTACGGTCATGTTTATGATAATGAGAATTTCAGTATTTATGTTCAGATAGATCCAAAATTCAGTGCAGAAGATGGTTTAAGAGCTGTTTATCAAAGCTATCTGGAAGTACAGGATATAGACTTTAATATGATTTGTGTCAATATTATCGGCTCCTTTATTTTGCTGATTGCACTTGCGGTTGCTTCCTGCCGTCTTGCAGGGCATAAGGACGGCGAGCTTTCTATGGCGAAACTGGATAAAATGCCTTTTGATCTGCATTTTGCTCTGATGGGTACGGCAGTCGGCTTTGCAGGCTATGGTGCAGGTGCTCTCGTCTTAGCATTTACAGAATATTCTGCATATGGATATAGTTATTTAAAAAATAGTGATTTTGACATTTTATTCTTTCAATCAGGCTGGTTTGTTGCTGTTGTCTGTATCATTTCCATGCTGATCTGGCTTATGATTCTGGGCTTTGCTACTTCACTTTCAAGGGCTGTAAAATGTAATTATCCTATTTTCTCAAAGCTTCTTGTTGTAAGAATTGTTGTTTTGATTTTCAAGGTATTAAAGTGGTTTGTTTTCGGAATATTCAGGATTATGAAAAAAGCCTTTAAGGGAATCGGCAGAGCGCTCGGAAGCTATGCCTTTAAGCCGAAAAGGCTTCATAAAAGGTCTGTTCCTGCTGTTGCTCTGTATACATTCTTTAATCTTGTTTCGCTGGGAATTATTATTCTGCTTTTCTCTGCTTATGACGGCTTTTTGAATTTCTGCGGTTTCCTTGGCTCGGTTGTTCTGCTCGGAACAGACGGTTATCTTGTTTACAGAGCCGTTAAGTATATGAAATCGCTTGATGATATTATTGCGGCAAGCGAAAAAGGCGAACCATTGCCTTATAATACGGATAAGCTGCCGCAGAGTCTTAAGATTCTTGCAGACAGCCTGGAAGCTACAAATGCCCAGCTTCAGCAGGCAGTAATAAAGGCGGTTAAGGATGAACGCACGAAAACAGAGCTGATTACAAATGTATCCCATGATTTGAAAACGCCGCTTACCTCGGTTATCAATTATATTGATTTGCTTCAGAAATGTAATATTGAGGATGCGGATGCAAAGAAATATATGGCGGTTATAGCCGAGAAATCCAATAAGCTTAAAAGGCTGATTGAGGATTTGATTGAAGCTTCAAAGGTATCTTCGGGCAATGTTACCTTAAACAAAACAATGATTAACCTGAATGAGCTTGCCGCACAGGCGGTTGTTGAGGAAACAGCCGATATAGAAAAGAATAATCTTCAGGTTATTTTTGAAGAGGCGGTTGATAAGCATATAGTATTTGCAGACGGCACAAAGATTTACCGTGTGTTTGAAAATCTGCTTTCCAATGCAAGAAAGTATTCCGCCCCCGGTTCCCGTGTTTACGCAAGAGTTTATTCAGATGCGGATTACGGCTATTTTGAAATTAAAAATATTTCAAGAGAGCAGCTTAATATTACTGCAGAGGAATTAACCGAACGGTTTGTAAGAGGCGATCAATCCCGCAGCCAGGACGGAAACGGGCTTGGACTTTCCATTGCAAAGGAGCTTTGCAGGCTGAATAACGGCGAGCTTATTATTTCCATAGACGGCGATTTGTTCAAAGCTACCGTTAAACTGCCGAAGCAATAAAATTTGATTGCCTGCTTGGCCTTCTCCTTACGGAGAAGGCTTTTTTAATGTTTTTTACACAAAAACAAGCTTTGTAAAATTTTTATTGACAAATAAAGCTTTCCCCCTCATAATAAACTGTAAGGGGGAAATTTTTATGGAAAATACTAAGGCAAAACTCGGAGGGAGAATCTGGCTGAATATAATCCTTTTCGGCTTTATGGGTCAGATTGCATGGGCTGTAGAAAATATGTTTTTCAACACCTTTCTTTATAATTCCATTTATAACGGTGCAAGCCAGGAGGCCGTGAACGGCTCTATTGATGTAATGAGCGCAATCAGCATAATGGTTGCCGCAAGCGCCTCGTTTACTGTTGTTGCAACCTTTTTAATGGGTACTTTGAGCGACAAAATCGGAAGGCGCAAGCCGTTTATTTCAGTCGGCTATATCCTTTGGGGTATTGTAACAGCAAGCTTCGGTGTTATTTCAAGGGATCATACTGCCGAGCTTTTCCATCTGAATGATGAAATCAAAATTTTAACGATAACGGTTGCTATGGTTATTGTGATGGACTGTATAATGTCTTTTATCGGCTCAACGGGCAATGATGCAGCATTCAATGCGTGGGTAACCGATGTAACCAATACAAAAAACCGTGCTACGGTTGAAAGCGTTTTAACCATTCTTCCGCTTGCGGCAACGGCAGGCGTTATGGGTCTTGCAGGTGCAGTGGAAAGCATCGGTTATGATGTTATTTTTATCGGTCTTGGCGCTATCGTAACGCTCTGCGGTATTATCGGTCTGTTTTCCATTAAGGACAGCAAGGTTAAAACTGTACAGAGCGGTTCCTTCTGGAAGGATTTGCTTTACGGCTTCAGGCTGTCTGTTGTTAAGGAAAACAAAAAGCTTTATCTTGCGCTTTCGGCAAACTGCTTTACCTCTACGGCTTTTCAGGTGTTTTTCCCGTACATATTCATTTATTTGGGCAATGTAATGCATTTCAGCCTTGATAATGTTCTTGCTTCTTTAACACCTGCTGTTATGGCGATTGCCGCTGTTGTGGTTATTGTTGCAGTTGCGCTTGTTATTTCCGCAGGCAAATTAATGGATAAGCTTGGCAAGGATAAATTCATGGTGTTCTCCGTTGTTCTTTATTTTGCAGGACTTTTTGCAGCAGGCTTTGCGAAAAACATTGTTGTTTTCTTTATCTGTGCCGTTCCTGCTCTTCTCGGCTGGGCATTGTTCGGAATTGCGATGAATGCTTCCGTTCGTGATTATATGCCCGAGGGCAAGGTTGGCTCTTTCCAGGGCATCAGAATTATTTTCTACGTACTGATTCCGATGATTATCGGCCCGTTTATCGGAAACATTGTTTGCCGCTTTTCAAAGATTACCTATACAAATGAATACAATGTTGTAACCTCGGCACCGGGAAATGTTATGTTCTGGGCTGCGGCTGTTGTTGCAGTATTAACCCTGATTCCCGCTATCCTTCTCAGAAAAAATAATAAAAAGACAACAGAATAAATAAATTTTGTTAAAATTTTAGCAATTTATTATAAAATGTTTAATAAATGGGAAAAAATGCTTGATATTCGGGGACAAACAGTATAAAATATAAGCAATAAAATATCGGCAATGCGATATTTTAAATAATCATTATTTTTCGGAGGTAATTCCAAATGGTAAAGGTTGCTATTAATGGTTTTGGCCGTATCGGTCGTCTTGCTTTCCGCCAGATGTTTGGTGCTGAAGGCTATGAGGTTGTTGCAATCAACGATCTTACAAGCCCAAAGATGCTTGCTCATCTTCTTAAGTATGATTCATCACAGGGTAAGTATGCTCTTGCTGATACAGTTGAAGCAACTGATGATTCAATCATCGTAGATGGTAAAGAAATTAAAATTTATGCAAAGGCTAACGCTGAAGAGCTTCCTTGGGGCGAGCTTGGTGTAGACGTTGTTCTTGAATGCACAGGCTTCTACTGCTCAAAGGAGAAGGCATCTGCTCATGTTAAGGCCGGTGCCCGCAAGGTTGTTATTTCTGCTCCTGCAGGAAACGATCTTCCAACAATCGTTTACAATGTAAACCATGATAAGCTTACATCTGAAGATACAGTTATTTCTGCTGCTTCCTGCACAACAAACTGCCTTGCTCCTATGGCTAAGGCTCTTAACGATTATGCAGAAATCCAGAGCGGTATCATGTGCACAATCCACGCTTACACAGGCGATCAGATGACACTTGACGGCCCTCAGAGAAAAGGCGATCTTCGTCGTTCACGTGCTGCTGCTGTTAATATCGTTCCAAACTCAACAGGTGCTGCAAAGGCTATCGGTCTTGTAATTCCTGAGCTCAACGGCAAGCTTATCGGCTCTGCTCAGCGTGTTCCTACTCCAACAGGTTCAACAACAATCCTTACAGCTGTTGTTAAGGGCGATGATGTAACAGTTGATGCTATCAATGCTGCTATGAAGGCTGCTTCAAATGAGAGCTTCGGCTACAACACAGATGAAATCGTTTCTTCAGATATCGTTGGTATGCGTTACGGCTCACTCTTTGATGCTACACAGACAATGGTTCTTCCGCTTGGTGACGGCCTTTATGAGGTTCAGGTTGTTTCTTGGTATGATAACGAGAACAGCTATACTTCTCAGATGGTTCGCACAATCAAGTACTTCTCAGAGCTTGGCTAAGCCGAACTGCAGACAATGCAATAAAAAACGAAGCAGGGTTTATACCCTGCTTTTTTTATATAATATACATATTTGCCTTATCCTCAAGGAGAATCCCGATTTGGTTTTACAACAAATCTCCACCTAATGATTTGTTATTTATTTTGCTGAAATCAATATTGTTTTCTGTTGAAAGCCATAGCTTCATATATTGAGAAATGAATGAGGCGGGCGGCAGAACGATAATTCCGTATTCGGAAAATACCTTTGCGCTTTCGTACATTTCCCTGTTTTCTGCACCGCAGATATAGCAGGGTATATTTTTGCATTTTATTGTTTCGGCAAATTTTCTAAAGCTGTCATTATCGGTGCAAATTGTGCCGGAATGGTATGTTTTAATCAATACCGCCTTTGTGTTATCGTCAATTTGGGGATACGCATTGCCGGTGTAGGCATTAAAAACTTTAATATTCCTGCTGAACTCGGAAAGCGTTATTCTGCCGAAGGGTTTAACTTCATCTGCTTTTTCATCAAAATCGGGGTTTTTGATAAAGGTGTCTCCGTTATAGCTGCCGTAATATTGATTTTTGATGCTGAAAATATCATCGGAAAGCTCGTTATGCTGTAAAAGCCGGCTTGCCCGATGGATATAAATTTTGTTGTCACTGTTTTTGTATGGAACAAAAACGCCGTTTCCGTATCCTTTTTCAATAAAATCTATGGCTGCTGCAAAGTTGGAAAGCCCGTTTGCCCTTTTGTCTGTAAGAACATAATTGCTTGAAACAAGCAGAATGGGTTTGCAGATATTGCCGAGAGCATAGGAAAGAGCCGCCGCTGAATACTGCAGCGTATCCGTACCGTGCGCAACGATAATACCATTGCAATCTTCGGCAGCTGCATCGCAAACAGCAGAAATTAATTTTTCAAGTGTTTTACCCGTATTGTTTTCACTTAATGCGTAATACGGCTCTGCAATCTCAAAATCCATCGTTCTGCTGTATTCCTTTTTATACATTTCAAGCAGAAGCTTTTTATTTTCTTTGTTTGGGGAAATGCATTGCCCGTCTGAAGCGGAGCCGATTGTTCCGCCTGTAAAAATAACTGATATTTTCATTTTAACCACCAAATAAATTATATACTGTTATTATTGAAAAAACAACGAGAATATAATAAAATAAGATTATGGAAAATTCAGAAAAAAGATTTTTAGAGCTTGCGGACCGAGCTGAACAGCGCTTTTATACAACCTTTTCGGAATTTCTGAACATGGAGGAGGAAAGCGTTTTAAGCGCATTACATTTTAATATTGACTGCCACCTTTTCGGCGGATATGATGGAGCAGAGCGATGCGTTGCTGCTTTCGGATACAACTGTGAGGACGCAGATTTTCCGATAAGTATTATTAAGGCAGAACCTGTTTCGCCGAAATTTGCGGATAAGCTTTCGCACAGGGATTTCCTTGGCTCTCTTATGGGGCTCGGAATAAAAAGAGAGGTGCTTGGCGATATTGTTATTGCTGATAATACCGGCTATATTTTCTGCCTGAATACGATTGCCGAATATGTTGTTCAGGAGCTTTCCAAGGTTCGCCATACGATTGTAAAATGCAGTATTGCGGAAACATTGCCGAATTCAGCAGTTAAAACACCTGAAGAGGAGCAGATGGTTGTAGCTTCCGAACGACTTGATGTTCTTGTTGCGGCTGTTTATCATTTTTCACGAAGTGCTGTTAAGGAGCTTTTTGTTGCGCGGAAAATCTATGTAAACAGCAGCCTTTGTGAAAATTTTTCGTATATACCGAAAGAAAAGGATATCATTTCCGTCCGTGGTAAGGGAAGATTTGTTTATAACGGTGTAATCGGTAAAACAAAGAAAGACAGAAATATTATTTCTGTAGGAGTTTATAAATGAAAAAGCAGTTGATTTTACTCAACTGCTTTTTTGTGTTATCAGCTTCCCTCTTGAGGGGAGCCTTTAATATAAAAAGTGTTTATTTGTTCTGAACAACAACGGCCGTGCCTGTTGCGATAACCATAATCATTCCTGCACTGCCGAATGATTCGTAATCAACCTTAACACCTACAACGGCATTTGCGCCGATTTGTGCTGCCTTTGTTTCCATTTCTCTTAAGGCATTGTTTCGTGCATTGATAAGCTCTTCTTCATATCCTGCGGAGCGTCCGCCGACAATATTTCTTATAGAAGCACCGAAATCCTTAATAAAATTAATGCCTGCAACAATTTCGCCTGTTACAATTCCCTTGTATTCAACGATAACTCCGTTTTCAAGGGTTGGGGTTGTTACACTGATCATAATGAATTCTCCTTATTGATTAGATATTGTTTTAGATGATTATATAGTTTTTCGTGATTATGTATTGAAAGCAATGCAGCCGTTCCGTTTTCAAGCTCAATATAAATAACATTTTCCCAAAAATAATCGGGATGCGGTGTTTTTATTATATTTTGCTTTGTATTCAGAATATTCTGCTGCTCTTCTATAGATGAAATGTAGTGAACATCTTTTATATACTGATATATAATGGCCGGGGGTGCTTTATTTGTATAGCAATTTAATTTGATTGCAGCAACCAGCTTGTTCTGAACAATAAGATTTATTTCAAAAACATAAAACCAAGCAGAGTGGATTATAAATAAGATTATAAATATCATTCTGAAATCAATCGAAGGAAATATCCTGTTGAGAGCAAAGGATAAAACAGCTGATAAAACCGCAGGTAAAAGAATTGTTACAATAAAGCTTTTAAAGTAGCATTTAATATGATTTCCTAACGGCATATTTATAAAATATTTTTCTGTTCTGCTTCCGTTATAATTCTGAAGCGGAGCAACGCTTTGTTTATTTTCTGCATCATTATTTTGTTGTAATGCTGCACTTTGATTATCTTCAGTAAATTCTTCTATTAAGGATAGCAGTTCATCGCTTTTAAAAACGCTTATCAGAACAGTTGAATAGTTTTGATCCTTAAAAGTAATTGCATGGTTTATCGGCAGAAGAATATTGAAGAAGTTTGTTTTAACAGGGTTTTGTGCTGTTATACTTCTGTATATTTTCGACAGTTCCTTTGAATCAATCAGCCTTAATTCCGTTGCATTGTTGCAATCCACTGTACGAGATAGTCCGAAAAATACAGTTCGGAATTTGATTTTTCCGTCTTTGAATATTACAAAGCTGTTCCATATAATCCATAATAGATTGATTATTATGAAAGAGGATATGAAAACAATAATTTTCCTGTTGAAAACAGATTGCAATATAAAGCTTATCATCAAATTAAACGGAAGAATGCAAATACATTCGTAAAACAAACTCTCTATTCCAAGTTTTGCGATAAATACTTTTTTCATATCATATTCATTTATTATTTTAAACGATGTAAGGGTTTCCTGCCCTTACATCGTTTGGAAGTGGTTATTTTTTTAACACGCCGTCAAGTCCGGAAGCAAGACCGGCAAGCGACTGAATTTCGCTTGGAATAATAATTTTTGTTGACTGGCCGTCTGCTGCCTTGGCGAATGCTTCAAGTGATTTGATTTTAACAACGGCATCTGACGGATCGGCTTCTTTAATCATTCGAATACCGTCTGCTTCAGCCTGCTTGATTTTAAGAATAGCCTGCGCCTCACCGTCTGCCTCGCGGATTTTCTGCTCGCGAACGGCATCGGCACGAAGAATGGCGGATTGTTTTTCAGCCTCAGCCTCAAGAATTTTTGATTCTTTAAAGCCCTGTGCTTCAAGAATACGGCTCTGCTTATCACCCTCGGCACGAAGAATAGCCTCTCGGCGTTCACGCTCTGCCTTCATCTGCTTTTCCATTGAATCCTGAATTTCTTTCGGAGGAAGAATGTTTTTAAGCTCAACCCTGTTTACCTTAATGCCCCAGGGATCTGTTGCTTCATCAAGGATTGAACGGATTTTTGTGTTGATTGTATCTCTTGATGTAAGAGTAGCATCCAGCTCCATTTCACCGATGATGTTACGAAGCGTTGTTGCGGTAAGGTTTTCAATAGCAGCAAGAGGCGCTTCAACACCATAGCAGTAAAGCTTAGGGTCTGTTATCTGAAAGAAGACAACCGTATCTATCTTCATTGTAACATTATCCTTTGTAATAACAGCCTGCGGAGCAAAATCAACAACCTGCTCTTTAAGGGAAACAATTTTTGCAATTCTTTCAATAAACGGAATTTTGATTTTCAGTCCGCCCGTCTGCCATGTTGCTGAGTATTTACCAAGCCTTTCAACAACATAAGCTTTGGACTGCGGAACAATTTTAATGTTTGCAATTCCGATAATGAGAAGTATAAGAATAACTATACCTATAAAAATTAAGAATCCTTCCATAATAAAAATCTCCTTTTAAATTAATTATTTTCATTAACTGATACAATCAGTTTAACGCCTTCTATTTTCAGCACATGAACAAGTGTGCCTTCGGAAATAGTATCTCCGTTTTTGCTTCGTGCCGACCAGATTTGATTATCAACCTTAACCTGACCCTTGGCATCTATGTTGGATATTTCTTCTGTTACAACGGCAAGCTTTCCGACATAACGGTCTGCATTTGTTTTAACATAATCCGTTTTAAGCGATTTTTTTGCAAGCGGATAGATAATTGCAAGCGCTGCAATGGAAACTGCGAAAAACAGGAAAACCTGTATTGCAATATTATCCGTAAAAAAGCTTGCTGCCAATGCGGCAGCACCGCCGACTGCAAACCATATTGAAAGAAGCTGTGCACTGATAACCTCAACAACAATGGCAATTACGATAACGGCAATCCATACCCAAATCATCTGATATCCTCCTTTGGTAGTATATATTGTTTTCTGCTTAAGCATCAAAAAGTCGAAGTATGGGCTTCGGCTCTTTAATGTTCAAACATTAAAGAATTGTTTAAAAAAACTCATATACGGAAGTCCGCATATGAGTCTCATTCATTAAAACTTTGCCAGAGGCTTTCTTCCCTCGGTTGATGACAAAAGTTCGCAATTTGATTTGTGGAATTACTCCCTCCATGTTGAGCTGATTATACCACAAAACCTCGCATTTGTCAATATTTTGTCAATATTTTTTACGAGTTGACAAATTTTCACTCTGTAATATAATATTAAAAAACGCATATATAATATGTATTTAAATACTACAGGTGTTCAAAATGAAAGAAAAGGGCAAATCAACCTTTAGGAAAATTGAATATCACAGAAAAGAAAGCTTTTATCTTATTGTAAGAGGTGTGGAAACCGGTATAGCGGCAGGACTCGTTTGCGTGCTTTACAGGTTTTTTCTTTCAAAGGCAGAGGAATATCTTTATTTCATAATAGATTATGTTAAGGGCAATCCGTTTAAAACTGCCTTGTGGCTTTTTTTGCTTGCGCTTCTCGGAGCAGGTGTTTCCTTTCTGATTAAGTGGGAGCCTCTTTCGGGCGGCTCCGGTATTCCTCAGGTTACGGGAGAAATCAGGGGCCATTTTTCGCACAATTGGATTCGGGTTATTGCGGCGAAGCTTATCGGCAGCACTGCTTCCGTTTTTTCGGGGCTTTCACTTGGCAGAGAGGGCCCCAGCATTCAGTTCGGTGCAATGGCGGCAAAGGGCGTTGCCGGAATAACCAAAGCCGATAAAACAACAGAGCTGAGAATGATAAGCTGCGGTGCAGGGGCAGGTATGGCGGCAGCGTTTAATGCCCCTCTTGCAGGTATTATGTTTGTTCTTGAAGAGATACATCATACCTTTGATAAATCCATTCTGTGTATGGGAATTGTTGCAACCGTTACAGCGGATTTCGTTTCCAAAATCTTTTTCGGACAGGGCACGGTTTTTAATTTTAATGCCGAAAATCTGCCGCTTCGCTATTATTGGCTTATTATTGTTTTAGGTTTGCTTCTTGGCGTTTTCGGCTCTTTATATAATATAATTATGGTTAAGGGGCAGGATTTATACAAAAAAATTTCGGGAATTCCGCCGTGGCTTAAAATGGCCTGCGTTTTTGTAATCAGCGGCGTTGTCGGTCTGCTGCTGCCGCAGGTGCTTTGCGGCGGCCACAGTATGGTTGATTTTCTTTTAAAGGATCATCCCGGTGTTTCGGTTATGCTGCTTCTTGTTATTGCAAAGTTTTTCTTCGGTGCATTCAGCTTCAGCTCGGGTGCACCCGGCGGTACACTTTATCCGTTAACCGTGCTGGGAACCTATATAGGGGCGGTTTTTGCCTCGGCTGCAACAGAGCTGTTCAGTCTGAAAGGCGATCTGAGGGAGGAATTCATTGTTCTTGGCATGGCAGGACTTTTTGCTTCCATTGTCCGTGCGCCGTTAACGGGTGTTATTGTTGTTTTTGAAATCACGGGAAATATGCATACGCTTCTTCCCCTTGTTGCCGTAAGCCTGGTTTCGTATGCAACGGCCAATATGCTTGGTTCGGCGCCGTTTTACTCCGCTTTGCTGGACAGAATACTGAAGGGAAAAGAAAATGTTCCGTCCAAGGCAGGGGAAAAGGTACTTAAGACGTATGTTGTTCCTACAGGAAGCCCTATAAGCGGAAAAAGAATATCCGATATTGACTGGGGCAAGCATTGCCTGATTGTTTCCGTTGAGCGTAATGAGGTTCCGATAACACCGAAAGGCGATACGGTTATTCTGGAGGGCGATGAGCTTGTTATACTGATCAGCCAGCGCAGATTTGCAAGGGATATTAACAGGCTTGAAAAAATAATCAACGGGTAAAATATAAAAAATATATAAATTTAATTGATACAAAATTAATATTATGATAAAATAACTTATTAAATTTTATGAAAAGGGGTTACTTTATGTCTGAAATTAAAGAACAGAAAAAGTATATGAAGTTTTCAGAGATTATTACATATGGTATCGGCCTATTCGGCGTTGCTCTTTTAACAGGCTGGATGCCGGATTATACTGCTACTTTCTTTGCCGACTTTGCATTCAAGGGAAAGGGCTTTGATACGGCAACAATGTCAAACGCCATTTCAACAGTGTTTCTTGCAGCAGGCTTTGTAGGCGCTGTGTGCGAGCTTGTAATCGGCTATCTTGTAGACCGTACAAGAACGAAATTCGGCAAGGTTAAGCCATGGGTTGGCTTCGGCGTTATTCCGCTTGCCGTTATTGCACTTCTTGTTTTTGTTGCACCGAACACAAATTCCCAAACCATGGCAATCATCTGGATGTTTGTAATTTACAGCCTGTATACAGCTGTTTCCTGCGCAGTTGAAAGCCCTTCAAACTGCTTCGGTTCTCTCTGCTCTCCGAATCCAAGCGAGCGTTCAACAGCCATTTCCATTTCTTCCTTCCTTCGTTCTGTTGGTCAGAGCGGCGGTATGGTTGTTATTATGGTTGTAGGTATTATCATGAAAGCCGTTATGGGCCAGCAGCAATTTAAAAATGCCGAGGGTCAGGGGCTTGACCTTGTTGTATCAACAGCCGTATGTGCGCTTGGTCTTATATTATTTACAATGATTTTCTTTGCAAACAATAAAGAGCGTGTTCCGTTTACACAGGAAAAGGTAAGCATCAAGGATGCTGTTAAGGTTGTTTTCGGAAACAAAAACCTTCTGATGGTTTCACTTACAAAGCTTGCCGGCTGTGGCAGAGGTGTTTACGGCACGGTTTCGCTTTATATTGCAATCTATCTTTTAGGCTCTAAGGATTTAAAGCTTGCACTTCTTCTTCCTATGGGTATCGGCACGGCTGTAGGTACGCTGCTTGTAAACTTTGTGCTTAAAAAGTTCTCAACAAAGCAGACATACATTATCTTCTGCGTTTACGGTGCAAGTGCACTTGCAATTCTTTATCTTGTTTCAAGTGCAATCGGATTCAATAAAACGCTTATCATTCCGTTCCTTATCATCAATTTCTTCTGTGGACTTCAGCATGGTAATACAAACACCACCCCGAACATTATGATTGCAGACTGTGTTGATGAAATTGAATACAAAACAGGCAAACGTCAGGATGGTATTGCTTATGCCGGCTACGGTCTGTTTTCAAAGGTTGCATCTGCTTTAACAAAGGGTCTTGGCCCATGGCTGCTTTACACATGGTCACAGTATCAGGTATCTCAGGATGTAAATGTGGCTTATGCACCTCAGTCAGATACAACGCTGAACAGAATGCTTATGATTTATACAATTATTCCTGCCGTATTTGTTCTTCTTCAGGCTGTTCCGATTTTCTTCTATGATAACGTTGGAAAGAAGAAGGCTATGATTACGGAGGCTCTTCAGGAGCGCCGTGCGGCTAAGGCAGAAGAATCAAGTGCAGCTGCCGATGAAGCAGCCGCAGAATAATAGAGGAGGGTAATTGATTATGGCTAAAGAAAATAAAAAATTCAATTACGGGCTCTATGCCGTTTTGGTTTTCATCATTGTTGCCGCCGTGCTTGTTTTAATTACAAGCTTAACCTTTAAAAGCAAGTATGTTGCTTTTGATAAGGAAAAGGTTGCCGTTAATTTTGTTGATACTGTTGCACAGAAGGGCGACGGTTATAATGCCTATAAATTTACGCTTGCATCAAAAAGCGAGAAATACGGCGATTTTGTTCGCCAGCAGTTTATGTATCCTATTATATATCCGGGCTATGAAGCCGGAATGGATAAGGACGCCTTCAAGGAGTTGAAGAAAACCGGGCTTGACACCGATGAGCATAAGTCTGATGCAACCAAGAATGATGACGGAAGTCTTGCAGGCGAAGTTGCAAAAAGAATGCTCGGCTATTACGAAGAGCTTATGAAAAACGGCGGCTGGGATGATTACAGCAAGGTTTATACAAGCTATTTCAACAAGCTTATTGAGGTAAGAAAAGAAGTTTTCGGCGATGACTATATGAGCGATGAGGTAATGTTTACTGCGCTTGAAGCCAATGTTGCCTCTTACGGAAACTCTTTAACCGGAACGAAAAAAACATTGGCTGCAGATGAGAAAACCGTTATTCAGGAGGAATCAACAGGTCTTTATCAGACGGCCTTCGGAAAGAATTATAAGTTTACAACAACCGTTAAGGGCAGTGAGGATGTAAAAGACCTTGATGCTTATAAAGCAGCCTTAAGCAGGGAAGTGCTTGATACCTATGGTGTTTCCGCAGACGATATAACGGCTGCCTCCAAGGTATTTGTTGAGGTTGCACTTGAAAACGGAGAGGTTGTTGCTTCCTGCGAGGTTACCGAGGTTAAAATCGGCAGTAAGTGGTATGTTGATAACACTTCAACAAATACCGATGCGCTTTATCGTATCGGTATGCCCATAGAAGCTGCTGATACGGCAAAATAAGAAACGATTTCTGAATGCAAACAGGGCAGAGTAAACTCTGCCCTGTTTTTATAATTTTTTATTGGTAAAGAGATTCTGTTATATCAAACATATTTCATCAGGAAAAAACGCTCTTCTATAAAGAGCGTTTTTTGTTCGTTATAAGGGCTTTTATTCCATATTATCCGTTAAAAGCATGATGGATGTAAGCGCTGCAACAGGAGCTGTCTGTGTTCTTAAAATCCGTTTGCCGAGCGTTGCATTGACGCCGCCCCTTTTAAGAACGGCTTCAACCTCTTCCTTTTCAAAACCGCCCTCGGGTCCGATAAATATTGCAACAGATTTTATAGTATCATTTATAAGAGATTTAAGGCTCTCCCCTCCGCCCTCATAGAAAACAATTATCAAATCAGCTTCACATTCCGAAACAGCTTTTTTGAAATCAATCATTTTCTTAATTTCGGGAACAATTCCCCTGCCGCTCTGCTGGGCTGCTTCAAGCGCAATTTTTGAATATCTCTGCTGCTTTTTGGCGGCCTGCTTTTCATCGGGGCGGCTTATGCTTCTTTTTGTAAGAACAGGTGTTATGCTGAAAATGCCGAGTTCAACGCATTTCTGAATAATATCCTCCATTTTATCGCCCTTTGGTACCCCCTGATAGAGAGAGACTTTAATGCTCGGCTCACTTTCGGATGCCTGCTTGTAGCAAACGGAAAGCGTGACGGTAGTTTTTGTTATTTCATCAATAATACAGCCGTAATCGGCTCCGTTGCCGTTACATACGGTTATCATATCGCCCTTTTTCATTCTTAGGCTTTTTGCCAGATGACGGCTCTGCTCCTCATCCAGAACGATTTTATCATCAAATTCAAAATCAACAAATAATTTCTGCATACTTTCATCCAATCATTACAAATTATTTCTTGCCCAGTGAAAAAGATACTGCTGGGCTATTCCTTCATAGCCCTTAAAGCATTCGGGCAGCCCGTTGGGATAATAATCAAGCACTCTTTTCATCCATACATCTACGGGGAAACATTCGATAAACTGAAAGCCGAATAAGAGTGCGCAGTTTGCAACCTTGATTCCGATTCCGTAAATCGCAAGAAGTGCCTTTTTTGCGTCCTCAAGGCACATGTTTTTAATTGCATCCAGATTTACGGCTCCGCTTGCCACATCGTCGGCAAGCTTTTTTAAATATTTGCCTCTGTAGCCCGTTCCCAGTGCTTCAAAATCCTTAACGGAAAGCCTGCTTAATATCTCGGCATCGGGAAAGGCATGCCATTCTTCGTTGATTTTCTCGCCGTATGTATCGCAAAGCCTTTTTATAATTCCTTTGATACGCTTGATATTATTCTGCTGGCTGATTACAAAGGAAACCAAAGCCTCCCACGGCTCCTGATTTAATATTCTTATGCCGTAATATTCGTCAA
>DESD01000055.1:101408-101819 GCA_002361935.1 Ruminococcaceae bacterium UBA3323
TTCTTATGCCGTAATATTCGTCAATAGTGGAGGCAACAAGCCTGTCCTCTTTCAGCTTGCTGCAGATTTCGGCATAGTCTCTGTCCAAATCAAAGTAATTGCGCCAAACAGCGTTAAAATCCTCTATGGTTGTATTTAAAATCAAGTCGCCGTTTTCGTTTTTTTTAATATTCAGATATTTTCCGTATGCCGCACCGCTCCATGAGCCGTCTTTTTCTTCAACCCACCTGAAAGCCTGCCCGCAGTCCAGAGTAAGGGAAAGATCAAGGCATTTTATATCCTTTAAAACAAGGATATTTTCATTCTCCTCGATTATCATTGTACGTATAATTTCCTTTGCTTTTATTGATAAAATTATAACATATTACGTGTCAATAGGGAATAGAAAAAATAGCAAAATAGCTAAAAAAT